>JAHZLQ010000039.1 GCA_022599775.1 Gammaproteobacteria bacterium | reverse complement strand
GGCACGGCCTGCGGCCTTTGCTCACCCTACGGGCGGCGTCGCGAATTGCGTGCATCGGGCGCACGGAATCCTTGCCGCACTCAGGCCAAGGCCAGCACGCAGCCCAGCGTCGCCGCGAGCACGCCACCGGCGCGCGCCGCGAGGGTCCAGGCCCGCGATTGCGCCGTGCCGATCAACCCGCCCGCGAGATGCAGCGCGCCCGTCGCCAGCAGGAAGCCGGCGCCGTACAGCAGCGGACTCGCCGTCGCCGGCAGCTCGGCGCCATGGGCCGCGCCGTGGAACACGGCGAACACGCCGACCAGAGCCACCGCCGGCAGCATCGACACGCGCAAGGCGGTGGCCACCAACAGTCCGCCCACGACCAAGGAGGCGGCAATGCCGGATTCCAGATGCGGCGGCACCCAGCCCATCCCGGCGAGACCGGCGCCGACGGCCATCAGCACCAGGAAACTGGCAGGCACCCACAGCCGTGCGCGACCACCGAGCTGTGCGGCCCAGATGCCGACCACCAGCATCGTCAGCAGATGGTCCCAACCCAGCATCGGATGCAGCAAACCGGACAGAAAACCGGAGTCCGCCAGCGGATGGCCGGGATGCGCCAGCGCCGGCGCGGACGCCGTGATGGCCGAAACGAATGCGAACGGACGTAGCCACTTGGTCATCAGATGTGCTCCGGTAGAGGACGCGGCGCCAGACCGCCGGCGGTGACGATGAACTCGGCGATCTGTCGCAGTCCGAGGTTCTGTTTGAGATTGGAAAACACGAAGGGCCGCTCGCCGCGCATGCGCCGGGCATCCCGGTCCATCACCTCCAGCGAGGCGCCGACCAGCGGCGCCAGATCGATCTTGTTGATCACCAACAGGTCGGAACGGGTGATGCCGGGCCCGCCCTTGCGCGGAATCTTGTCGCCGGCCGAAACATCGATCACGTAGATGGTGATGTCCGCCAGCTCCGGGCTGAAGGTGGCCGCCAGATTGTCACCACCGCTTTCGATGAAGATCAGCTCGAGCGCCGGAAAGCGCGCGTGCATCTCGGCCACGGCCGACAGATTGATGCTGGCGTCCTCACGGATCGCGGTATGCGGACAGCCGCCGGTTTCCACGCCCATGATGCGCTCCGGCACCAGCGCGCCGGCCCTCGTGAGGAACTCGGAATCCTCATGCGTGTAGATGTCATTGGTGATCGCGGCCACGTCGTAGGCATCGCGCAGCAGCTTGCACAGGCGCTCGGTCAGCGCCGTCTTGCCGGAGCCGACCGGGCCGCCGATGCCGACGCGCAAGGGACCATTCGCAGGCACGGCGTCGCGCGCCGCGGTTTCGTTGATTGGCAGATTCATGAGCGGAACAACCTCGTGTACTGGGTTTCGTGACGCAGGGAACACAATTCGAGCGCAGGCGCGCAGTTGCCGAGTTCGTCGACCGACGTCGCCAGCGCCCGAACCACCACCGCGTCCACGCGCGGTTCGAGCCGGGCAATGGCGATCTGGCCATCGGTCTGCCCCAGCGGCACCAGCCGCACCCCGGCCGACACCAAATTGGCCGCAGCACTATGGATGAAGGCAGCCAGCGCCGGCCGCAAGGCAATGCCGTGCGCCGCGCAGGCCACGGCCATGACCGCGCAGTGCGCCAGCGGCCGGCCGTGGACGCGCTCGACCAACGAGTCCAAGGCCGGATTCGGCCAGGCCGCGCGCGTGGCCTTGAGGAAGGCATCGCCCTGCTGGCGTGCTTCCAGCGCGGTTTCGGCGCTACCGCGAAACGCACCGGCGAGTTCGATCAGTTCGTCTTGCAGGTCCGACTGATCCGCCGCTTCATGAATCCGCGCGAACAGCACGGCATCGATCCAGCCGCCGCCGTGTTCGATCACCGTGCCGACATAGTCGATCAGTTGGTCGACGTTTCTGACCGAGCCTTCCTCGACCGCCCATTCGAGACCGTGGCTGTAGCTGAAGGCGCCGGTTGGATAGCTGGGGCTGGTCCAGGTGAGGAGGCGGTAGAGGGCGGCGGGTGAGGGGCCGGGGTTCATGGGGCGACCCCGGTTTGGGTGCGTCCCGGCACCGCGTGGGCACGCTGCGCTTTGCCCACCCTACGGGTTGGGAATGCGGTTACTACGAATCCCTTCGATGTTGCGGCGGCGGGTCTGTTGCGTTTAGGGATCGCCGAGGCGGGTTCCGGCGCCCGCCGGCGCCGGGTTCCTTTTCTTTGCTTGTCCAAAGAAAAGGAACCAAAAGAAAAGACACCCCGCCGTCCGCGCCGCTCGCTTCGCGAGCGGTCCCCAGGCGGGGCGCCGTGCTCGGGGGGCGCGTCGACAGGACGTCCGCAGAGAAACTTTGGGCCTGACGACGCTTGCTCGACGTCCTGTCTCGCGCCCCGCTGCGCGCGGCACCCCACCCGGCGCCTCCGAAGGGGCCCGAACAGCGAAAGGCCACAGCAAAAGCTCCCCTCTCCCGCACGCGGGAGAGGGGCTGGGGGAGAGGGCCGCGCGCAGCGCGGAATGCGGCTCCGTCCCGCTACGTCCGCACCGAGTAGCGCAGGCTTCCCGACTCGCGCAGCGAGGCGGGGGGCGGATGTTTCGGGTGCCCTTCTTTTGCTTACCTTTTTTGGGCCGAGCACAGCTCGGGACCCGAAGGGGGCGCCGGAACCGGTCGCAAACATCTCCGAATGACGAAAGACCCTCGGCCAAGTCATCGAAGATAAATCACGCATCTCAATGCTCATGCGGCTGCCCAAGCGCCAGCACATTGCCATGCGCATGCTTATGCGCCGCCACAAACCCGCCATGCCCCGAATACGCCCCACCCTCGGGCGAAAACGGCGCCCGTACGGCCTCCACGGTGGCACCGAGACCGCGCAACATCGACACGATCACATGGTCCTCACGGATCAGGATGCGATCCGAAACCAGCTGCGCCGGCAGGTGGCGGTTACCGATATGCCAAGCCAGACGCATCAGCGCTTCGGTATCGACGGCAGTGACTTGCGACAAGGCCTCGGACGCGGCGATCACGGTGATGACATCGCCGCCTTCCAGCGCCAGACCGTCGCCGTGCTGCAGCACGGTCGCACGCGGCAGGTCCAGCAGGAACTCGGTGCCGCCTTCGGCGACGAAACGGAAGCGCCGCCGGTGGCGCTCGTCGTAGTCCAGCGCGATGCGGTCGATCGCACGGTCGCGATCCCAGTGCCCGGCGGACAGAACTTCAGTAGCCTTGAGCATGATCAGAACAGAAAGTAGCGCTGCGCCATCGGCAGCACATCGGCCGGCTCGCAACGCAGCAGTTCGCCGTCGGCGCGCACATCGTAGGTTTCGGAATCGACCTCGATCTGCGGCATCGCATCGTTGAGAATCATGCTGCGCTTGCCGATGCCTCCGCGCGTGTTGTTGACGGCCACCAGCGGCCGACTCAGGCCCAGTGCCGGATTGCCGCCGTTGTCGAGATAGGCCTGACTGACGAACAGCAAGGAACTGTCGATACCGGCCCGGCCCAGCGCACCGAACATCGGGCGATAGTGCATCGGCTGCGGCGTGGGGATGCTGGCGTTGGGGTCACCCATCGCGGCCACGGCGATCGAACCGCCCTTGACCACCAGATCCGGCTTGACGCCGAAGAAGGCCGGGTTCCACAACACCAGATCGGCCAGCTTGCCGACTTCCACCGAACCCACATGCGCGGAGATACCGTGCGCGATCGCGGGATTGATCGTGTACTTGGCGATGTAGCGGCGCGCACGGAAATTGTCGGCACCGGCACCGTCCGGCGCCAGCGCGCCGCGCTGGCGCTTCATCTTGTCGGCGGTTTGCCAGCAGCGAATGATGGTCTCGCCGACGCGGCCCATGGCCTGGCTGTCGGAACTCATCATCGAGAAGGCGCCGAGGTCGTGGAGGATGTCCTCGGCGGCGATGGTTTCCTTGCGGATGCGCGACTCGGCAAAGGCCACGTCCTCGGCGATGCGCGGGTCCAGGTGATGACAGACCATCAGCATGTCGAGGTGTTCGTCGAGCGTGTTGACGGTGTACGGCCGCGTCGGATTGGTGCTGGACGGCAAGACGTTCGGCAAACCGGCCACGCGAATGATGTCCGGCGCGTGGCCGCCGCCGGCGCCTTCGGTGTGGAAGGCGTGAATCGTGCGGCCGGCGAAGGCGGCGATCGTGGATTCGACGAAGCCGGATTCGTTGAGCGTGTCGGTGTGCAGCGTCACCTGTACGTCCAGCGCATCGGCCACGCTCAGGCAGTTGTCGATCGCCGCCGGCGTGGTGCCCCAGTCCTCGTGCAGCTTGAGACCGCAGGCACCGGCCAGCACCATTTCCTCCAGCGCCGCCGGCCGACTGGCATTGCCCTTGCCGAAGAAACCCAGGTTCACCGGCAGCGCTTCGGCGGCCTGCAGCATGCGGCCGAGATGCCAGGCGCCCGGCGTGCAGGTGGTGGCCAGCGTGCCGTGAGCGGGTCCGGTGCCGCCGCCGAGCATGGTGGTGATGCCGGCGCAGATGGCTTCCTCGACCTGCTGCGGGCAGATGAAATGAATGTGCGCGTCGATGCCGCCGGCGGTGATGATCTTGCCTTCGGCGGCGATGACTTCGGTGCCGGGGCCGATGACGATGTCCACGCCCGGCTGTACGTCCGGATTGCCGGCCTTGCCGATGCTGACGATGCGGCCGTCACGCAGGCCGATGTCGGCCTTGATCACGCCCCAGTGGTCGAGAATCACGGCGTTGGTGATGACCGTATCGACGGTGCCTTCGGCGCGGCTGGCCTGGCTCTGGCCCATGCCGTCGCGGATCACCTTGCCGCCGCCGAACTTGACCTCCTCGCCGTAGATCGTGCGGTCCTGTTCGATGCGGATATACAGGCTGGTGTCGGCCAGACGGATGCGGTCGCCGACGGTGGGGCCGAACATGCCGGCATAGGCGCGGCGGCTGATCGTTGTGGCCATCAGAGGTCCCCCATCACTTCGGCGCGAAAACCGTAGACCTTGCGTGCGCCGGCATACGGAATCAGTCGCACCTCGCGCTGCTGCCCCGGCTCGAAGCGAATGGCCGAGCCCGAGGGAATGTCCAGACGCATGCCGCGCGCCTGGGCACGGTCGAAGACCAGACCCGGATTGACCTCGAAGAAGTGATAGTGACTGCCGACCTGCACCGGCCGGTCGCCGCTGTTGGCCACGCTCAGCGTGATCGCCTCGCGGTCCGCGTTGAGGGTGATGTCGCCGTCCTCGGTCAGCACCTCGCCGGCGACGAGCTCGCCGTCGGCGTCGCCGCGGATCGGCGCGTGCACGGTGACCAGCTTGGTGCCGTCCGGAAAGGTCGCTTCCACCTGCACGTCGTGAATCATTTCGCCGACGCCGTCCATGACCTGATCGCGCCTCAGCACCTGCGCGCCGGCCTGCATCAGCTCGGCGACGCTGCGCCCGTCGCGCGCGCCTTCGACCACGGTATCGGTGATCAGGGCGATGGCTTCGGGATAGTTGAGCTTGACGCCGCGCTCCAGGCGACGCCGCGCCACCATCGCCGCCATGGCCACCAGCAGCTTGTCTTTTTCTCTAGGGCTCAGGTTCAAGGCAATCGATCTCCTAACAGGTCCACACACGCGGCATGCGCGGCGGCAGGCCGCCTGCGACATGCCGCAGCTGCGCTGCAAGATTCATGACGGCGGCGCGCACTTTCGCCGCGTCCGGTGACAGCAGGCGCACGATCAGCAGGCCGTCGAGTACGCCGGCCGCACCGATGCCGGGCTGCGCCGCCAGCTGCTCGCGCACCGCCGGCAGCTGCGCCGCGGCATCGTTCGAGGCGTACAACAAGGTGGCACAGGCGCACGCCTCCCCAAAACCGAAGGCCGGGCGGAATGGCGAGCCGCCTTCGTCCCAGTGCAAGGCGTCGGCCCAGATCAAACGACCATCGCGGCGTACCCGCCAGGATTCGTGCAAATAGCCCTGCGCATAGGTCTCGCCCATCGCCCCGCGCCCCAGCACCAGACTCTCCACCGCCAGCAGGCGAGCGCCCGGCGCCAGATCCACCTCGATGCAACGACGCAGCCGACTGCGATCGAACAGAATCGTTTCCTGGGCCAGCCATTCGGCCCAGGCGGATTCGCCAACGCGCAGCGAAACCGCGATCTCGGCCGGCGCCTCGCCGGGAATGGCGCGATAGATTTTCTCGGCGGCCTGCGTGCTCAGGCAGGCGCGGGCAGCGGCATCCACTTCGAAACCGATATGCAGACGGTCGCCACCGGTGAGCCCGCCGCTGGTCGTCAGCAGTACGGCTTGGGGAATCTCGTCGTGCTCCACGTCCGGAAACAGCAGCCGGCACGGCGCGCGCTGATAGAGGTCGGCCAGTTCGGTACGCGCGTTGCGGGCGCGGCGAAAACGCAACTGCGTCGCGCCGTCCACACGCTGTGCACGCACCGTCGGCGCCACACTGGGCGCTGCCGGACGTGCCGTTACCAGGCTCGCCGTTCCTTGGTACATCGGGTCCCCAAAGTCTTTCACCCGTGATCTCGTCGGATTTCATGCTGCGGGCGGTCTTGTGTTTTGACTCTACGTCAAATGCCCCATACCCGCCGCCGCGCGGCGCGCCTAGTGTGGCCGGCATCGGTCCGAACAGAGACCGAACCGCGACGGCGTCATCGATGCGCCGCGCTACGGCTTGAGAAAACCCGCACGCGGGTTGGCAGCAAACCAAACGGGGCCCGGGCAGCCTCAATGCACTTGAGCACATGGGGATTGGGAAATGGATCAATTGGGAAGTCGCACCGGCCATCTGGCTGCCGGTGTCCGCTTGGCCGCGCTCGCGGCGATGATGATGGCACCGCTGCCGGCGGCCTATGCTGCGACCGTGGAGCTTCCGCCGATTTCGGTCGGTGCAGGCCTGCGCAGCAGCTTCACCAGCACCGACGTGGACGGCGCTGACGAGGACGTCAACGATTTCACGCTCAACAGCGCGCGACTGTATATCGGCGGTTCGGTCACCGAGACCATCAAGTTCACGCTCAACACCGAAATCGACGGCGACAATGACGTGCAGGTGATCGACGCCATCGGCCGTTTCGAGTTCTCGCCGAAGTTCAACATCTGGGCCGGCCGCTTCCTGCCGCCGAGCGACCGCGCCAACCTGCATGGCCCGTACTACGGCAATGCCTGGGGTTTCGCCGTGGACGGCATCCAGGACGGCTTTCCGTTCGTGGCCGCGGGCCGCGACAACGGCGTGGCCTACTGGGGTGACTTCGACCGCGTGAAGGTTTCGATCGGCGCCTTCGACGTACCGTCGACCATGGCCGGCAGCGCCGAGCCCGACAAGATCGTGACCGCGGCGCGTCTGCACCTGAGCCTGTGGGACATCGAATCCGGCTACTACCTCAACGGCACCTACTACGGCGACAAGGACATTCTGTCCTTCGGCGTGTCCGCGCAGAACGCCAGCGGCGACACCGCCGTCACCGTCGACGCGCTGATGGAGAAGAAGATCGCCGGTGGTGGCGTGCTCTCGCTGGAAGGCGAATACGCCAGCTATGACGGCTTCGGCGGCTACGGCTCGCCGGTGGCCTTCGACTCCAGCGACGGCTACTTCGTGCTGGCCGCCTTCCTGTTCCCGCAGAAGGTCGGCATCGGCCAGTTCCAGATCCTCGGCAAGACCGCCACCACCACCTATGACACGGCCGGCGGCGATCTCGATCTCGACACCCTGGAGTTCGATCTCAACTACGTGATCAAGGCCTTCAACGCCCGCGTCTCGCTGTTCTACATCGACCAGAGCGCGGATGCGCCCGGCACCGACAGCACGCAGATCGGCCTCGGTCTGCAGTTGCAGATCTAAGCGACCCGAATCGACAGGAGCAACAACATGAAACGCAGAAATTTCGTACGTACGCTGGCCGCCGCCGCGCTGGCACCGGCCCTCGGCTTCGGCTTCAGCGCCCAGGCCGCCGAGGACACGATCAAGGTCGGCGTGCTGCATTCGCTGTCCGGCACCATGGCGATCTCCGAAACCACGCTCAAGGACACCGTCCTGATGCTGGTCGAGGAGCAGAACAAGAAGGGCGGCCTGCTCGGCAAGAAGCTCGAAGCCGTGGTCGTGGACCCGGCCTCGAACTGGCCGCTGTTCGCGGAAAAGGCACGCGAGCTGATCACCAAGGACAAGGTCGACGTGGTCTTCGGCTGCTGGACCTCGGTATCGCGCAAGTCGGTGCTGCCGGTGTTCGAGGAACTCGACAGCCTGCTGTTCTACCCGGTGCAGTACGAGGGTGAGGAATCGTCCAAGAATGTGATCTACACCGGCGCCGCGCCGAACCAGCAGGCGATTCCGGCGGTGGATTACCTGATGGACGAATTCGGCATCGAGCGCTGGGTGCTGGCCGGCACGGACTACGTCTATCCGCGCACCACCAACAAGATCCTCGAGGCCTACCTCAAGGCCAAGGGCGTGAAGTCCGAGGACATCATGATCAACTACACGCCGTTCGGACATTCCGACTGGCAGAGCATCGTGTCGGAGATCAAGAGCTTCGGTTCCACCGGCAAGGCCACCGCCGTGGTGTCCACGATCAACGGCGACGCCAACGTGCCGTTCTACAAGGAACTCGCCAACCAGCAGATTTCGGCCGAGGACATTCCGGTGGTCGCGTTCTCCGTGGGTGAGGAAGAACTGTCCGGCATCGACACCGGTCCGCTGGTCGGCCATCTCGCCGCCTGGAACTACTTCGAAAGCGTCGATACGCCCGAGAACGAAGCGTTCATCAAGCAGTGGCACGCCTACACCGGCAACGACAAGCGTGTGACCAACGATCCGATGGAAGCCAGCTATATCGGCTTCAACCTGTGGGTGAAGGCGGTCGAGAAGGCCGGCACCACCGATGTGGAGAAGGTCATCGCCACGCTGCCGGGCTTGGAAGTGCCGAACCTGACCGGCGGCACCGCCAAGCTGCTGCCCAACCACCACATCACCAAGCCGGTACTGATCGGTGAAATCCAGGACGACGGTCAGTTCGACGTGGTGTCCGAAACCGAGGAAGTGCCGGGCGATGCCTGGTCCGACTTCCTGCCGGGTTCCAAGGATATCGAGGCCGACTGGGTCGCGCTCAAGTGCGGCAACTACAACAGCAAGACCAAGAAGTGCTCCGGGCAGAACTTCTGAACCTCACCGACTAGCGAGCCGTATTGGACCTGCGGCGTCCGTGCCCACGGGCGTCGCAGGCCCCTTCTTCACTGTTCAAGGAAAGTCCGAGCGGAGCTCAGCGCATGACACGCATACGATTCCAAATCGGTCGATTCGCCCTGTGTCTGCTGATGCTGCTGGGCAGCACAGCCGCGCACGCGGATTCGGCGGCCGATGACGCCTTCATGCAGACGCTGTTCGCGATTCCTGAAGCCAATTACCGCGAAAAGGCCGCTCTGGTCGACGTTCTCGTCGCCGCGCGCCACGAACACACCCGCGAGGTGCTCCTCGCGCTGCTGGACAACCGCCTGTATGCGCGTGAAAACGCCGACGGCAACATCACCGACCTCTACATCGTCGAAGAACAAGCCGATTCCCAGCTTGCCCTCACCGACGCGCTGAGCCTCGAGGACGCCGGTACCGCGCCCGAGGACGATCTCGAGAGGATCCGCACCAACATCACCCTGCGCAAGGCGCTGAAACAGGCGATTGCACGATTCGACCTGGCCGACGAGGACGCCGACGTGCGTGCTTCCGGCGTCGATGAGATGAGCGGCGATCTCGACGACGACGGCGCCGCGCTGCTGCGCGAACAGCTCGCGATCGACGGCAGCAGACAGGTGCGGCGCCGCATCGAAGTGGCGCTGGCACTGTATGTCCTGCCCTCCGGCGACGAGGCCACACGTCTGGCGGCCATCGAGACCCTGGACGGGGAAACCAGCAATGTCGTCTACAACCGCATCAAGCCGCTCACCGAAGCGGATGCCGAAGTCAGCCCCGAACTGCGCGCCGCAGCGCTCAAGGTGACGCAGTCGATCGACAGCTGGCGCGCGTTCTATGGCGTGATCGAGACCCTGTTCTTCGGCCTCAGTCTGGGCTCGGTGCTGGTGCTGGCGGCGATTGGTCTGGCCATCACCTTCGGCGTGATGGGCGTGATCAACATGGCGCACGGTGAACTGATCATGCTCGGCGCCTACACCGCCTACGTGATGCAGCTGATCCTGCCGAACCACATCGGCCTGGCGCTGATCCTGGCGATCCCGATGGCCTTCTGCGTGTCCGGCCTGGCCGGCGTGGTGATCGAACGCAGCATCGTGCGCTTCCTCTACGGCCGCCCGCTGGAAACCCTGCTGGCGACCTTCGGCCTGTCACTGGTGCTGCAACAACTGGTGCGCTCGGTGTTCTCGCCGCTGAACCGCTCGGTGTCCTCGCCGGAATGGATGCAGGGCCTGTGGCAGATCAACGACCTGTTCGCGGTGACCTGGAACCGGCTGCTGATCGTGGTGTTCATGGCCCTGGTGTTCGCCCTGCTGTGGCTCACGCTCAACAAGACCTCGCTCGGTCTCAAGGTGCGCGCAGTCTCGCAGAACCGCGCCATGGCCAAGGCCATGGGCGTGCGCACCGAACGCGTGGACGCGATGACCTTCGGCCTCGGTGCCGGCGTCGCCGGCGTGGCCGGTGTCGCGCTGTCGCAGCTCACCAACGTGGGTCCGAATCTCGGCCAGAGCTACATCGTCGATTCGTTCATGGTCGTGGTCTTCGGCGGCGTCGGCAATCTCTGGGGCACGCTGATCAGCGGCATGAGCCTGGGCGTGATCAACAAGATCCTCGAACCCTGGGCCGGCGCGGTCATGGCCAAGATTCTGGTCCTGGTCTTCCTGATTCTGTTCATACAGCGCAAGCCACGCGGATTGTTTCCGCAGAAAGGCCGCGCGGCGGAGGGTCACTGATGCGTCGCGCCTGGTTATTCGGCGACATCGGCGGGCGCGCGATGCTGGGCGTGCTGCTGCTGCTCGCGATCATCGTTCCGCTGCTGAACCTGGCGGTGCCGGCCGACTCGGCCCTGCACCTGTCGACCTACTGGGTGACCTTGCTCGGCAAGTACCTGTGCTACGCCCTGCTGGCGATCGCCATCGACCTGATCTGGGGTTACTGCGGCATTCTCAGCCTCGGCCACACCGCCTTCTTTGCACTCGGCGGCTACGCCATGGGCATGTACCTGATGCGCCAGATCGGCGATCGCGGCGTCTACGGCAACGCCGAGCTTCCGGACTTCATGGTGTTCCTGAACTGGACTGAACTGCCGTGGTACTGGTACGGCTTCGAGCACTTCTGGTTCGCGATGCTGATGGTGCTGGTCGCGCCCGGCATCCTCGCCTTCGCCTTCGGCTGGCTGGCGTTCCGCTCGCGCGTCACCGGCGTGTACCTGTCGATCATCACCCAGGCACTGACCTACGCCCTGATGTTGGCCTTCTTCCGTAACGAGATGGGCTTCGGCGGCAATAACGGCCTCACCGACTTCAAGGAACTGCTGGGATTCGATCTGCAGAAGGACAGCACCCGCATCGGCCTGTTCCTGGCCTCGGTGCTGGCGCTGGCACTGGGCTATCTGTCCTGCCGCTACATCGTCACTTCGCGGTTCGGTCGCGTGGTCGCCGCGATCCGTGACGCCGAATCGCGCGCGCGCTTCATCGGTTATCGGGTGGAACGCTTCAAGCTCGCGCTGTTCACGTTCTCGGCCGTGCTCTCGGGCATTGCCGGGGCGCTGTACGTGCCGCAGGTCGGCATCATCAACCCCGGCGAGTTCTCGCCGATCAACTCGATCGAAGCCGTGGTCTGGGTCGCGGTCGGCGGACGCGGCACGCTCTACGGCGCCGCGCTCGGGGCCGGCATCGTCAACTACTCCAAGACCTGGTTCACTGCGGCGATGCCGGAAGTGTGGCTGTACGCACTGGGCGCCTTGTTCATCGTCGTCACCCTGTTTCTGCCCAAGGGCGTGGTCGGCCTGATTGCGCGCCTGCGGAGAAAATCATGAACCTCGCCTCCTCCCTGCGCACACTGACCGACCGTGAACGGGTCTTCGAATTCGTCAACCGCCCGCCGCAAGCCACACGCGCCGACCTCAGCCACGGCACCATCCTGTATCTCGAAGACATCACCGTGAGCTTCGACGGCTTCCGCGCGCTCAACGCGCTCACGCTGTACGTGGATACCGGCGAACTACGCTGCATCATCGGTCCCAACGGCGCCGGCAAGACCACGATGATGGACGTAATCACTGGCAAGACACGGCCCGATACCGGCAGCGCCTGGTTCGGCCAGAACGTGGACCTGCTGCGGCTATCGGAGCCGGAAATCGCCGAGGCCGGCATCGGCCGCAAGTTCCAGAAACCGACCGTGTTCGGCGAGCACTCCGTGTTCGAGAACCTGGAACTGGCGATGGCCGGCGACAAATCGGTGTGGAGCACGCTGGTGGCGCGCCTGTCGTCCGAACAACGCGACCGCATCGCCGAAACCCTGGCCCTGGTCGGCCTGTCCACCGAGCAGGACCGCGATGCCGGCAGCCTCTCGCACGGGCAGAAGCAATGGCTGGAGATCGGCATGCTGCTGATGCAGGACCCGCAGTTGCTGCTGGTCGACGAACCGGTGGCCGGCATGACACCGCAGGAGGTCGAGCGCACCGCCGAACTGCTGGTGTCGCTGGCCGGCAAGCGCTCCGTGGTGGTGGTCGAACACGACATGGAATTCGTGCGCTCGATCGCACGCAAGGTCACCGTGCTGCACGAGGGACGCGTACTCGCCGAAGGCAGCATCGACGAGTGTCAGAACAACCGCGAAGTCGTCGAAGTCTATCTGGGAGCCTGAGCATGCTGACACTCCAAGGCGTCGAGCAGTCGGCATATCGGGTGGAACAAACACCGAAGGTCTTGCCCACGCGAACGCGTCCGACCAGGCATCACGTGGGCACGCGTCGCTTTGCCTACCCTACAGGCTTCCAAGCCATCGGCCAGCCGACATATAGGGTGGGCAAAGGCCGAAGGCCGCGCCCACGCAGACGCTGCACTTTGCCGACCTTACGGGCCTATCCGGGAGCCTGGGCATGCTGACCCTCAAAGGCATCAACCAGTTCTACGGCGGCAGCCACACCCTCTGGGACGTGGACTTCGAAGTCCCAACAGGCTCGATTACCTGCCTGATGGGCCGCAACGGCATGGGCAAGACCACGCTGCTCAAATGCGTGATGGGTTTGCTGTCGGTCAGCACCGGCAGCATTCACCTGGGCGAGAAGGACATCACAGCGGTGGCGGCCGACCGTCGCGCCTCGCTGGGTGTGGGCTACGTGCCCCAGGGCCGCGAAATCTTCGGTCAGCTCTCGGTCGAGGAAAACCTGCGACTCGGCCAGTACGTGCGCAAGGACAATGGCGCCGAGGCGCTGGAGCGCGTCTACCAGACCTTCCCGGTGCTCAAGCAAATGGCCCGCCGCCGTGGCGGCGATCTGTCCGGCGGACAACAACAACAGCTGGCGATCGGCCGCGCACTGATCTTCGATCCGAAACTGCTGATTCTCGACGAGCCCTGCGAGGGCATCCAGCCGAACATCGTCGCCGAAATCGGTGATCTGTTGATCCGCCTCAACCAGGACACCGGGCTGACGGTCCTGCTGGTCGAGCAGAAGCTGCCGTTCGCACGCCGCGTCGCCAGCGAATTCCGCATTCTCGACAAGGGCCGGCTGGTCGCTGGCGGCGATATCGGCGAACTCAGCGACACGCTGGTGGAACGCCACCTGTCGGTCTGAGCGGCGCACCTGCGTCCATCGAACTACGGCCAACCGTAGGCCATCTGCTATGTCCACGCTGGATCCCGTGGCACGGGACATCAGGCAAGTACTATCGGGGTTTGCGCAGCATGGTCCTGCCCTACAATCGATCCGCACTTTCGTACTTATATTTACTCCGACCCCTTTATTTCTGACCCCTTTATTTACTTTATTTCTCATTTCTTCCTCCTCCGCTGCACTACGCCGGATCGTGCTTCAAGCGGCCCGGATCGTGGGAGGCCAATCGGGCATTTGAATTTGCTTCCTACGACGAGCGCAGCGAACACGGCTGGTATACCGACCGGTGGTTTTCGTGAAGCGCAAAAGAGAGGCGGCGTTGCCGCCTCTCTTTTTTGCCACTGAGCGGCTTGCGGCTAAGATGAACGCTTTCGAGGACATCATCATGGCTATCAGCATCGCCAAGCTTACCCAGCAACTGCACGAAGAAATCGAGCAGACGCCAGCGGAATACCGTCCGCTGCTGCTCAAGATCGTGCATTCGTTTCGCGAAGGTGTAACCGGAGAGATGGCGCTGCCGAGTGCGACCGAGTCTTTCCGGCAGGGCTGGCAGGACGTCAAGGCCGGTCGCGTACACCCGATCGAAACGCTGTGGGACGGCATTGACGCCGACTGAGGCGCCGGTGCGCCTGCTGTACTCGACGGCTTTCAAGCGTCAGCTCCGCGACCTGGCCAAGCGCTACCGCAATATCCGCTCTGATCTGAAGTCCGTACTGGAGCAACTGGCGGCCGGCGAAACTCCGGGCGATCAGGTGCCCAACATCGGCTACACGGTCTACAAGGTCCGGGCGGCCAACCGCGACGCCCGGCGCGGCAAGAGCGGCGGCTATCGCATCCTCTACTACCTGCAAACCGATACGGACCGCCTGCTCGTCACGGTCTACTCGAAATCAGATCAGGGCGATGTCCCGGCTGCCGAGCTACGGCAGATCATCGAGGCCACCGAAGAGCAAAGCCCGGGAAGCGGCTAACGCCTCAAGAAAATCCCGCTTGACCCGCGCGCCTGTACGGGCGAAAACTCACGTCTAGACAATTTTTCGATGGCGAAGGAGGTGTGTCCACGCGCTGCGGCCAGTAAGTCCCGAAGACGTCTAGGAAAAACGCGTCGGTACGGCGAAACCGCGTCAGGCGACTCTTACGCCAACAATAATCCGTATAAGTACGTCGACCCTGACGGGCATGTTTCGGTGCCGTGGGAAGATGTCGGCAAGATCGCTGCTAGCGGACCATACGGGGGAAAGTAGCGAAGCCGAAGATGTCCAGCAGCGAGCAAGACCTGACCCCGATATGCGGAGTCGCTTTTTACTCCCTTTTGTCAACGAGCGACACTCGACAAAGCCTCTCCAAATTTATCTACTGCTCCACCCTCACATCCTCGTCCTTCGATTGTGAAGACCTCCCCACCAGTCTTATTGTCGATGAAAGAAATGTCATAAACGACTAGAGGTTGGAAATTGAAGCAGAAATCGACTCGGGAAGAAGCAACATGCAACCGATATCGCGTGTTGAAGGTGTCATAGGATTCCAGCTTTGTCGTTTCGCCGAAGTCGCCCTCCACAACTGACGGCCCTCTGTCTACCGATAGCCGCCAGCCCATTTCCAAGAGCACTTTCTTAAGCTCACCTTTGAGTCCCTTCGATCCTGGAGGCACAGTTACGGTCTTCTGCGTGGCATCGATTTCGGCATAGCGCTGGACGTTATGGCTGATGCAGCCAGACAGCATAACGGTGATGGCTGCGAACAAGACAATGACTTTCATGAACGAATAACAGTATAGATATGAGCTGAGGCGAATGAAACACGATCTCCTCGCTTGAGGCCGATGGCCTCAATTTTAGGAGTAGGGCCAATACGACAAATTTCGCCTCGAAACTTACTGCCGCTATCCTGCGTGACCTCAACTTCAAACTCAATACCACTCATTTTCAGGGTGACATGCTCGCCGCACCGCACAGGTGAGTTCACGTCAACGGCACCTCTGCTAAAAAACGTTCGCAGTCCTTCGTTGTCGTCCCACATCATCACTTTCGCTCCATTGGTACTCAGCGAACCAAAAGGGGATAGATTACCCCCCCTTTCTGCCTGAGTTCTTTTCGATCATTTTGCAACTTTACAAAATTTCTCTTTTTCGGCAAGGAGGCAAAACGAAGTATCAGGATCAATATAGCACCCTCTCGCATCCGACCAGACGTAAAAATCTGGGCACTTCCAGTCGCGATACCAATGAGGTATTCGCCACAAAATGAAAGCCATGAATAGTATGAGCATTAACCAAGCGAGATAGCGGTCGTAGAAGTCGGACTTACCCATGAGAATTTCCACTTTCTGGTTTCCAGATGTTAAGTCTCAGCCTTGGAGTCAAGTGTTCGTACGACGTCCATCACTTCTCCCTCTTCTGCTTGACACCTAATGCTAAATTGAGAAGCAGGGTTCAAATATAAACCCGAAGACGGAATAATAAATAGATCTTCATTCACTTCCCTTCACTGCAATTCCGGTTCGGGAAGAATGGGGGGCGTCGAGTCTGCATATCTTAGAAATGCGCGCCAAATGTCATGGGTGCGCTCCCGAGTAAGCTCCGCGCTACATGTCAGATTCTTGGCAACTCTAATGGTACCTTGAGCCCAATAGTCGTAAACATTATCGCAATGAATCTCCCGATAATTTTCCCAAGCCTTCTGCTCGCTCGAAAGCATCAACTTTAACTGCGACTCGTCCATAATTCTCTCCTGCGCGGCCGCCAGATATGTCGTTTGTTCCGCGGCCACCACTTCCAGATCATCGCTGAGACATTGATTTACCTCAAGAGTCGTTTGAGCCGTTGGACACTTTGAGGCTCCGGTTACTGGAGACGATGCGACAAAAATTACTGCCATGAAAGACAGGTTAAATATTCTCATAATCTCTAACCACGGAAATCATCGCCTTTTTCCAATTCAAACTTGAAGCTTAGTTTCTTCAAGGCTTGACTTCACCATCGGTAGTATTTCTTTTGCGAAGCCCCGAGCTTTTTGGCGGTTATGCTCATCCATGTTCGTTCCACTCATCGCCAGATAGGAATGCACGCACCCATAGACAGCATGCTCAAGCTCAACTCCTCTCAGAAGTCTAGGGTTTTGTTTCAACTGCTCCACGACGTGTTGTGTAACCGGATGGTTGCGCGTGAGCAAATATCCACCTTCTTTGGTTCGCGCGATCCCCATAAAACTTACAATGACGGCTGCAACTGCAATAGCAACGGCGCAACCAAGATCTGTCAAGTCCCACGATTCAGAGATGGCAACAGCAACAGCGCACGCGAGAACCGACAATACGGCCGATGGATAGACGAGCGACATTATCAACAACACGAAACCCCTCAGTTTCTGGGACATCTCAGGACTCCACAGACAGATAAAGAAGTCGAAGTACCGAAAGGGGACGATTTATTTTTTAGTTGTCTTCGTATCCAAGCTCTAGCCAGTTCACACCGCGGCGCCACCAGCCTCCATCCGTAGCGCCTCACTTTGAAAGCTTGATCACCAATCTCGTCCATCTTGCCCCCCGGCTGGCCGATAGATGGGCCGCTTGCCGGCCCAATTGATGCTTGATTAAGCGCCCCAGCTTGAGCCCATGGCAAATGTACGTGGGCTCACCGGTAGGACAGCGTTGACGGGCGGCGCCAAAGGCGAGACGCGATACCGGACTTCGTTGAGTAGACCTCTTGAATTCTCGCGACTCGATAGTGAGTGTTTGTGAGTGTTTGGCATGGTGTTTGGGGTCAGGTCTCCCGAGTTCGACAGTTCACGGCGAAAAATCGCCGTTTTAGGCCTTCGGGCAACGACAAATCAATCAGTTAGCGCCAATTTTCGAAAAAATGCTTGTGGTGGCACGTTTGTAAGGAAACAAGTGTTGATTGACATGTCATTAGCCAGTGATAAAGTGGCGGCATTCAAACGAAAAGCCCGCCCCTACTGCGAATAAGGACCGCTGTGGTGGAGCGTTCTGTAGTACAGCATCGTAAAATCAATCACTTACGGCGTTAACTGTCGAACTCGGGAGGTCTTGTTTCTTGACGCAGGTGAGGAAAGCCAGAGGGCGGACATTGCGGCGCGCAGTCGCGCCGAATTGAATCCCGGGAATCCGCAAACTGTCACCCCGACTCCGTTCTGAACACGCGCCAAGGGACACTGGCCGCGTTCAAAGAGGCCGTGCGTCGACATGCAGCAAAGCCTCGCGCAGGGGCGCCGTGAACCACTCTGGCGCCTGCGCGGCTTCGAGTTCTGCAAGCGCTGAGCGCACCCGTTCGCGGCCGCGGCCGTCCTGCTTCTGGCTCAGTTCAATTCGGAGAAAAGGGGTCGGAGTAAATAAAATGCTAAAGTGCGGTTCGGCTGTAGGAGAGCTTCATGCCGCGCAAACCCCGATACTACTTGCCCGATGTTCCGTGCCACGTGATCCAGCGCGGACATAACCGCGAGCCTTGCTTCTACGCACCGGAAGACTTTCGCTACTATCTTCAGTGCCTGCGGGAAGCTTGCCTTCAGCATGACGCTGCGGTGCACGCTTATGTCCTAATGACTAATCATGTTCATCTGCTCATCACGCCGACGGACAAAGAAGGCATTTCCCGTGTGCTGCAGACCGTCGGGCGACGCTATGTCCAGTATGTCAATGCGTGTTACCGGCGCAGCGGCACGCTCTGGGAAGGCCGGCACAAGGCCAGCCTGATCGATACCGAGCACTACCTGATGACGTGCTATCGCTATATCGAGCTCAATCCGGTCAGGGCAGGAATGGTACAAAAGGCTGCGGACTACCCATGGTCAAGTTTCAAAGCCAACGCCTATGGCAAAGAAGATCAGCTCACTCGGCCGCACCCCGTCTACTTAGCTCTCGGGGCGAATGACGGTGAGCGCCGGCAAGCCTATCGCGGATTGTTTCGTCAGGCGCTGGAGCCGGCTGACATGCAGAGCTTGCGAACCGGAATCAATTTATGCGTGCCTGTGGGCGCTGACCGGTTCAAGGCTCAGATTGAACGGCAACTCCAGCAGCGAATCAGTTACAAGCCGCGTGGAAGGCCGAAGAAGGAGAAAGTCGTGCTCGACTCGCAGGAGTAGCAACGCTCAATTGGTCGCACAATTCACAATTTATTTTATTTACTCCGACCCCTTATTCCCTAAGACATCACCGTGAGCTTCGACGGCTTCCGCGCGCTCAATGCGCTCACGCTGTACGTGGATACCGGCGAACTGCGCTGCATCATCGGTCCCAACGGCGCCGGCAAGACCACGATGATGGACGTGATCACTGGCAAGACAAGTCCAGAAAAGGGGACAGATTTATTATTCGGAACACTTTTTCGCCTTTTTCGGAAAATAAATCTGTCCCTGAGGTTTCCCCTCATATTTATGCGCGAGCGGTTGTTGGGCTATTGAAGCATGATCATGTCTGGGGTCAGATCATGTCTGGGGTCAGGTCTTGTTTCTTGACGCAGGTGAGGAAGGCCAGAGGGCGGCCGGGAATCCGCAAGCTGTCACCCCGACTCTGTTCTGAGCACGCACCAATAGACACTAGCCGCGTTCAAAGCGGTCGTGCGTCGAAATTCAGCAAAGCCTCGCGCAGGGGCGCCGCGAACCACTCTGGCGCCTGCGCGGCTTCGAGTTCTGCAAGCGCTGAGCGCACCCGTTCGCGGCCGCGGTCGTCCTGCTTCTGGCTCAGTTCAATTCGGCCCAGCAAGCCGCTAAGCCGTGGTTCCCAGTACTCGCCGGGACTGCCGGCATCGAGAATCCTGGCATCGAGGCTGGCGGCGATAGCGGCTGCCATTTCGGTATTTCCCTGCGCCAGCATCAGGTCGGCGCGATAAAAATCCATTGCCTGCACGCCGGGCGAACCCTCGCCCATGACGCGTGCGAATCCGGCTCGGGTCTGCTCCATCCCCTTGATCGCACGCGCCGTGTCCCCAAGCCGCATGCGAATCACCGATTCATTGCCGAGCCCCACCAGGCAGCTCAAATGTTCGGTACCGAAGCGCGCGCAGGCCTGTCCCCGGGTCTGCTCGAGAAGTGGCAGCGCTTCGTGCCAACGCCCGGTGGCGGCATACAGGTTCGCGAGTGTGCCGCGAGCCTCGAGCACATTGAACGAGTCCGCACCATAAGCACGCTCGAGCGCTGAAGTGGCCTGCAACAGCAGCGGTTCGGCAGCGTCGTGATGGCCGGCGTAGAGGTGGGCGGCACCGAGAAACAGCGTGGCGATGGCGCGACGCGATTGACTGACGCCGGCCTGGAGATAGCGCGGGGCGCGCAGTGCCTCAAGCAGTACAATCGCCTCCTCATGACGCTGCAGGCGGCTGTAGCACTGCGCTAGATCGAGGTCGATGGCGAACACTGCGAGCAGATCGTCCGATGCCGCTGTCTGCTGGGCGCGGCGCGCCGCCTCGTACAGCGGCAGCGCCTCTTCGACCCTGGCTTGCAGCAGCAACCAGCGCGCACGGGACCAGGCCGCTTCCAGTGCCAGTATCGGATCGGATGTCAATCGACTGCCGGCGAGACGATCGGCTTCGTCGATCAGGGTTCCGGCTTGGACGTAGTCGGAGCGGTTGCTCAGAACCTGGGCGAGACGGTAGATGGCGCGTAACCGCTGTACATCGCCGGGCGCGTACAGCTCGCCATAGATCTCCGCGGCGCGACGCCAATGCGCCTCGGACGCTTCGAACTCACCGCGCCCGCCGTAGATATCGGCAGCCACAATGTGAAGCTGGGCTGCGGTTTCGGGAGCGTCCGCAAAGCGTCCATCCAGGCCGTCGGTCAGCGCATGGTCGAGCGCCTCGCCGATCGTCGTCTGCCGCCCGGAGCCGCCGGCGCGGGGATCCGCCTGGATCATCACGGTCCGCAGGAATTGATTGATCGCTTCCGCACGAGCCGTTTCCGTCACCGCCTGCTTCCGGGCACGTTCGGCATAGCCGTACAGACCAAGGCTCACGCTCAAGGCCAGCAGCAACACGACGATCGTTGCAACGATCCAGGGTCGCCGCGCCCGGGCCTTCGCCAGTACTTCGCGTGAGACTCGGGCGCGCCGCTCGATTTCGGCGAGGCGCAGCCCTTCGGCACGCCTCGCCTCAAGGCTGCGCAAGCCTTGAGTCAGCTCGGACACGCTCGCAAGCCGACGTCCGGGTTCACCGTCGGTCGCACGTGCCAGATCCTGGCTGAGCAACTCGTCGTCGATGTCGTGCGCCCAACCCGAAGCCATCGGTCTTTTGAGATCGCCGACCAGCAATTGATAAAGCGTGATACCGAGTGCGTATACGTCGCTCTTCACCGTCGGTGCCTGACCCGCGATCAGCTCGGGTGCGAGATACAGCGGCGTGCCACTGCTGGAATCCGTGGCGGCGCCCTGGGTCATCGTCAGACCCAGCTCGGTGATGCCGAGCGCCGCCAGGCGTCCGGGCTCCAGCAGGCGACTGCTGCCGAAGTCGGTCAAGCGCAGCTGCCAGCCAGACTCACGGGCTTCGATGAGCACGTTCGTGGGCTTGATATCCTTGTGCAGCACGCCAACCCCGTGCGCGGCCGCCACGGCATCGCAAATTCGCAAAAACAGTTCGATACGCTCGCTACGGTGCATCGCGGTGAGCCGACCCTCGACGGTCGCCCATTCGTCGAGATTGAGACCGCCATATTCGGATTCGAGGAAGAACGGGGCCTGCTCGAAGTTCCAGTCGATCACCCGGACGAAGTCCTGGCGTGGACCCAGGCTTTCGCGCAGCACGCGGGACAAGGTCGCCTCGCGTTTGAGCGCAGACAGTCGCTCGCCATCCGGGCTGAATTTGTAGACACGCGGCTCGTGTGTCTTGGTATGACGCGCCAGCCAGACCTCGCTGCCGCGCGCGGGACCCAGCTGACGCTCCAACACGAAATGGTCTCGCCACGGCACGGTGTCGCCGGGCTTCAGATAGAGCGCACTGACATGCCGCCGCCCGACGGCGATGCGCTCGACCGAGCCGCTCAGGCGATAGCCGATGCGCGGCACCGTCACGATCAACCGTTCGCCGTCCTCGCCAAACGCCTTGCGTAGCTTGCCGACGGCTGTTGCCAGCACGTGGTCAACGGTAATGCGATCAGCCCACACGCTCTCGAACAGCTCACGCTTGGTGACGACTTCGCCAGCGTGTCGCAGCAGCACCGCGAGTACCTGCAGCGGCTTTTGCTCGACATCGACCGACAATCCGCCGACGCGCAGTTCCAGCCGCGCTTCATCGAATTCCGTGGTTCCGAAGCGCCAGCGATAGAGGTTTGGCCCCGACGACATCCCCGACATGCCCTGATGCCCCTTTAATCCGATTCCGGTTTGCGGCAAGCAGCCTGCGCGTTCGGATTCCGACGCACCGCGGCAACGGTCACATTAGCGCCGTTGGCGCGCCCCGTCCCGCGCGATTTGAAGAATTCTTGAACTGGGCGTGAAACGTCAAGCGCGCGCCGGGCCAGGATGAAGCGATCCCATCCGGAGGACGGCGCGATGATCCCCTCTGTCGCTTCACGGCAGCCGTGCACGGGCCAACTGGCCTTTCTGTTCATGACCTTCGCCATGACGATGCTACTCAGCTCGGACCGTGACTTCTCCGCATTCCCGGCCCTGCAAGTCCGGAATCCGCTGCACCCCGACGCGGAATTGCCGTTCGAAAGCGGTGGCGCCAACGGCCTTCAGACAGCGGATTGCCGCGCTTGCCCATGCAAGCGATCCAAAATCGCCGTTATCATGAGGGCGATCCCGCACACCCTCGCCGTCGCTCCCCCCGCATGCCTTCTGCCCTCCCCACTCAAGCCGGCCTGTTCGATGACGCGCCGATCGACGAGGCCGGACAAGTCGTCACCATCGATCTCCCGAAAGCCGCGCAGACACCCGAGCAGCGCCGTTTCAACCGCCTGAGCGAGGAAATCCGCAAGAAGCGCCAACAGCTGACCGACTGGCAAACCTATCTGCGCGATTTCGCCCAGCGCGGCGCCCGTGAACACGATCCCGTGGCCGAAACCCTGCAGGATCTCGAGCAAGGCGTCATGCAGCGGCTCGACCGCCTGCTCGACCGCCGCTCCGGCGAGCGTCTGAGCCGGCGGCAGCGCGAAGTCCTGCGTCACTATCTGCTCGAAAGCCTCGAAGCATGGTTACTGCCGGCCGATTTTCCGGTTCCGGAGCTGGAGGCCATCTACGAGCGGCACGCCGGCATGAGCCTGGACGAACGCCGGCGGATGGATCGCGAGATCGAACTCGACCTGGCCCAGACCGTTTTCGGCGCCGTCTTCGGCGCAGACGTCGTCACCGACCATGAGGCTGAAGACACCGAATCCCTGTTCCGCCATGTCGACGACAAGCTGCGGGCCCGGCAATACGAACAGGAACAGCCCGTCGATGACGGCGACAGCAAGCGCCGCGCCAAACGCGCGGCGGCCGAGCGCGAGGCCAGCCAGTCGGTGCGCCAGATTTTCCGCAAGCTCGCCAGTGCCCTGCATCCTGATCGAGAAGCCAACCCCGCCGAACGCGAACGCAAGACCAGCTTGATGGCGCGCGTCAACCAGGCCTACGAAAGCAATGACTTGCTGCAGCTCCTGTCCCTACAGATCGAGATCGAGCAGATCGACGCCGAGCATCTCGCCGGCACGCCAAGCGCCCGAATGAAGCAGTACAACTCGGTTCTCCGCGAGCAGTCCGCTTCGCTGGACGCGGAGCTGTACGCCTTGGTGGCGCCGGTCGCAATGCAGATGGACGTTCGCAGAATTCCGCCACGCATGAGCGAACTCGACAAGGCGCTGAACCGCCGGATCGCCGCGCTGCGCCGCTGGTGCAAGGAAGCCGAGACCGAGCTGCAGGCGCTCGACGACCCGGCGCGGCGCGCGGCGTTCATCGACCGTCTGGAGGCCGAGCAGCTGAGTGGATTCGAACCCGCGGTTCCCGGCGGCTTGGGTGATTTCGACTTTCCCTGGAACGCCGGCGATGATTCCACCCCGCCGCCGTTCGACTGGCCGCCACCGCGTGCGGCCGGCGCGGCACAACGGCCGGGCAAGAAAAGCCCGAAGCGCAAGAAGAAAAAGCCACGCTGACCGCGCATCAGGCATGCCCGCAGCAGGCCAGCGTCATGCCATGAACACTCAGCAAGTCGAGAAGGTTCCGGATGCCCTGCAGCAGCGGCTGGCGGCGCGCCCAGCCACCGATTTCGGCGTCTCCGGCGCGTCGCGCCGCGGCGGCACGCCACGGCAAGCTTGCACCAGGCCAGCGAGCGGAAATTGAAGATGGGACTGCCACGGCGCGATGCGCGATACCACACCTACGCCGACTATCTGACGTGGCCGGAAGACGTGCGCTACGAATTGATCGACGGTGTCGCCTACCTGATGGCACCCGCGCCAGCGTACCGGAAGTCTGGCTGGTGCATCCGGGCGATCGCGTACTCACGATTTTCCGCCTGCGGGACAAAGCCTACGGGCGGCCAATCATCCAGGAATTGCAGGGCGAAACCGCAGTGGACACCGTTCCGGATGTGGTCATCGCCTGTGACAAGGTGCTGGCGCGCCTGGACTGATCCGCTGGCACGACACTAAGGGCGCAAACGTAGCCCGGACGGATCGGAGTGGAATCCGGGAACAAGCTTGCGCAATACCGCCGAGCCCGAGGATTGCCTTGCACTTTGTCCGGGCCACAGGGGCTTTAGTCTTCGAGTTCATTGCCGAACGTTCGCGTCGAACCTACCGCAGCGCTCAAGCCACCGGCTTGATATCCATAGCGCTGAAGCCATTCCCCATGAATGCCTGCGGCTCAGCATAGCCTTTGCCAAGGCTTTGAACATGAGCCAATTTTTCCCGCTTGAACGTTTCTTGAAACCGGCTTGAGGACGCCGCGCCCGGCCTGCGCGCAGGCTTTTCGCCCTGTCCCATCGGCCTTCGGCAACGACATGGTTCCTCATATTGTTTCGACCTGGCAGGCAGCGCGAATGCTCGCAGCTGCCGTTCTCGGTCTGGCGCTGCTGGGCGCCTGCAGCGGCGACACCCATCCGCCGGACGATGATCCATCGGGCGATGGCGGCAGTCCGCCGGACAGCGCGTCCGCTGCCGACTGTCTCAACCGGGATGTCTACCGCAGCGGCACGCGGGTGGTGATGGAAACCCGTACGGTGGGAACGAACGTGGACGGCACGCCCACGGCACCCGTCGAATCCACCTCGCAGACCGATACGCTGGGCGCCGCGATCTTCGAGGGCCGCGAAACCACCGAGTTCGCGGTCAGCGGCGGCGGCGCTTCGGTTTCGATCTACCGCTCGCTGGAGGGTGACCGCGACCTTCAGCATGGCGCGATGACGCCAACGGGCCGGACGGTCTTCGATCCACCCCGGCTGTATCGTTTCGATCTGTCGTCTGGCGAGGCCTACGAGCAGGACTTTGTGGAGACGGTCGAGGACCTGCAGGGCGCCGTCGTCCAGACCGCCGATGTCCACGAGCGCCACAGCTATCTCGGGCGCGAGACGGTCGCCGTACCCGCCGGCAACTTCGCGAACGCCTGCAAGTTTCGCTACGAGAGCCGCTACGTCTACAGCACCGGTGTACAGCTCGATCAGTACTGCCTGAGCTGGTCGGCCGCCGGTTCCGGCGTGAGCCTGAAGCAGGAATGCGGCCCCGATGCCGACAGCGTGACCACTGCCTACGAACTGCTCGGCGCCAGCATCGATGGCGTGCCGGTAGTGCCATGAATACGCAGACGCTGGTCCACATGCGGTTTCTGCGCGTCTGCGCCGCGGCCGCGCTGGTCCTGGCCCTGTCGGCCTGCGGCAACGCGCCCGAAGACGACGCCGCGTCCGCGCCGCTCAAAGGCAGCGCAGTCTCCAACGTCAAGAAACTGCACGGCCGCTGGATGGCGATCTCCGATGCCGGACCCGACGGCCTCGAGTTTCTCGAAGACCAGCAGATGCTGGCGACGGAAGCGGGCCGTACGCATGCGCTCGCTTACCAGTTGCTCGAAGGCGGGCGCCTGAGCCTCGACGCCGGGCAGAGACGCATCAGCCTGTTCCGGACCACGCTCGCCGGCAGCGTCTTGGAGCTGGCGCCGGAGAACGGCGACACACCGCAGCGCTTCCGGCGTCTGGACAAGGGTGAAACGCTGGCCGAGGCGATGCAGGAACACGAGCGGCAGCGCCAGGCCGACATGGAACAACGCGCGCGCACCCTGCAGGCGCTCATCGAGAAAGGCGAAGTGACGCTCGTCTCCGACGTGGACCCTGGCCTGGGCGTGTGGCGCATGGCCCTGCGCCCGGACCATCCCGAGCATCTCACAGCCTTCCTGGAAAGCGGTCAGATCGTGTTCGATGCCATGTCGCAGAAGGACGCGTACGATCCACTGACGCCGGTGCGGGTGCTGCCGTTTCACGGCCGGGCCGCGCCCGCAGGTCGGCGCAGCAATGAGATCGAACTGACGCTCAGGCTCGACAATCCGATCGAACCGGCGAACCAGAACAAGGGGGCCGGAACCATCACGCTGCATCTGTCCGGTCCGCTCGACAGGCAGACGGTGAAGGGCGTGGCGCGGCTGCCGGGCATGTCCGCCCTGAACGAAGTGCCGCTCGCGCTCGCGCGCAACCCCAAGGTCCACGCGGTTGTCAGCGGCAAGCTCGAGCAGCAGCGGAAACACATCACCGCCGAGGTGCAGCGCATGCGCGAGGTTCTCGGCGGGCGTTCCAGCTACAGCGGGCAGCGCACGGAGTCGCGGACCGGACAGACGCAGGACGTGTCCTTGATGCTCGAGTACGACACCGACGCGAAGCGCTACGACGCCGAGCTGAGCATTGGCAAGCGTGTTGACCCGTCGGCCAGAGCCGGCATCGACATGCTGCTGGGCGAAGCCGCGCTCTACGTCATCACCTCCTGGGGTGAGCAGTGGCGCCTGAGTACCGGCGAGACAGACGGCCAGCTTTCCGGCCTCTGGCGGCCCAATGTCCGCACCGACTTCATCAGCCACGGCGAGGTCGAGCTGCAGCAGACACAGCGCATCAGCGAAGTGCAGCGTGCCGATGAGCGCGCCGCCATCGAGCGCTTCGTCACGCAGACGCTGCGCGCGCCGAAGGCGTTTTCCGGATTCATGGAACGCGATCGTGGCGACCGTTCCGAGCACTGGCCCCTGTGGCTCGAACTCAGCACCGCGGAAAACGGCAGGGTCAGCGGCCGCGCCTGGCTCCTGTCGGAGCGACAGGGCACGGCGCTGGAAGGCGAGGTCAGCGGCAAGCGCTTCACCCTGCGATCCACGACACCGATGGAAGGCAGCGTTGGCCAGCTCCTGCGCCAGAACTGGCAGTTCGAGATCGCCGGCATCGAACCCGAGCCGCTCCTGCTGGGCCAGCTCTCAGCCTCGACCGGCATTCGCGGCGGCAACGGCAGGATCGAACTGCGGCCCGTCGTAGCCGAAGACACACTCCGCCGCGAACAACTGGAGGCGCTGCGCGATGCACGCTTTCGCGTCGTCGACGAACGCATGGAACAAGCCGCCTGGTTTCGCATCCAGGCCGATCCAGCCAGCGGCAGGATCGGCGGTGATGTCGTCGGCGCCGATCTGACCCGGCGCAGGCCTTCCGCCCTGCCGCCCGGCCTGATCAACGGACAATGGCGCTACGAACACGGTCACGGCCTGCTCCAGCTGAGCGTGGACGGCAGCCCCCTGCCCGCAAACGGCGGCGGACGCGAGAGCCAGCGCTTCGAATACAGCTTGGCGATCACCGGCCGCAACGAACACGGTCCGCTGCTGCGCGGCTGGGAGACGCCACAGGCCGGCAGCATCAACTGGATCTCGCTGGACCCGGTGCCGGCCACGGAGGCGATCGACGTCAGCGAGGAACAGCGCGTGCGCCTGGCGGCGCAGAAGCTCGGCGCCGTCGTCAAACCGCCGGCCAGGCCGCAGCCCGGCGAGGAGGTGCTGCTGCTGGTGCAGGCGACGGAACGCGACGCACGCGTCGGCCAGATCTACCACGCGGACGGGCGCTATTCCCACGGCAACTCGCTGGCGCGCGCGGCCCTGCACGCGGGCGCGATGCAGGTGGGCGAGACGGCGGTCCTGCGTCTGCGCTACGGCCCGCCGTTCACCGCCCCGACCGCTGCCGACGAGCGCAACGGCATCTCCTCGCAGAGAAGCCATTTCAAGCCGACCAACAGCGTTCCGACCTTCACGATCGAACGCGTCAAACTGGAGTGAGTCGATGAGTCTTCACAAGTACTGGATCCCGTTGACCCTGTCACTCTCGATCGCTGCCTGCGGCGGTGGCCTTTCCGGCGAATATGGAGAAGGCAAGGGAGCCGACTGGGAGCCTGTGATGAGCTTCAAGGGCGGCGAGGTCGAGATCAGCTATCTGGGGCAGACCAAGCCAGGCACCTACGAGATCAAGGACGACAAGGTCCATATCACGGTCGCTGGCGACACGCGAGTCTTCGCCATCGACGATGACGGCTGCATCATCGAGGGCGTCGTTTTCGACAAGCTCTGCAAGAAGCCCTGAGAACGGGAGCAACGCGACATGAAGCGAAGCCCACCACCTGGACACAAGGCCAAGGCCGCCGCAGCACTCGCCGCGTTCGCACGGCCGAGAATGCTCAAGGCGGCCCGACCGCTCGGGTGAACGAAAACTGACTCAGCGCCGTGTCGGGGCGAGGGTCGACAGCCAGCATTTTCTGTTTTCAGCCTATTCAGGCCGAGTCGCCCTCACCCTGGCCTGGGTCATCGGGGTGTTCGCGGCCTCGGGGGTATTTCGATGACCTGCAACGACATGACTGTCCTGTTGAAATCCCGCGCTTGGGCCTTGGGCGTGTTGGCATTGCTTGCGTGTTCGCCATCAGCGAACCATGCCGAGGGCGAGGCCATCGCAACAGATGACTCAAACACCGGGACGAGCACGCCCGCCGGTGCGGAAGACCAAATCCGCGCATGGGCGTTTGAGCGGCACGGCGGCGAGACGCAGATCTTCTTCGGCGATTTCACCGGAGACGGCGCACCCGATGCACTGGCGTGGGTGCTGTATCCCACCGGTGGCAACAGCTCCGCGCTGGATGCAGCGCTGTTCCGCAACGAGAACGGACACATGGTTTACTTCCGCAGCGCCGCCGAGGTGTTCGGCAGCAAGCCGCGCGATGTGGCTTTTGCGCCGGGGCGCATCACGCTGACCACCACCATGCCGCGGCCGGGCGAACCGCGCTGCTGTCCGAGCGGATCACAGAACTGGACGATCGAGACGAAGTAAGCGAGCTTCCGGCAAATGGAGGTCTCCATGGAACCGATCCGTGCGGCAAACAATGGTGGCGCACGGACCGGTGAAACGGGTACGAACCGCTATCGCGCGGGCTCACCGTCAGCACCCTGTGCAGCTGTTGCCCAGGCAGTCATTCAGCTAGGATTCGTGTCCTGGTCCCTAGCCTGTCGACACGAAAACAAGAAGAAGTACAGGGCGTGGATATTCGAACACTACCGAGCCTCAAACGATTCGGGACGGCTCTGCTTCTGGCCGGCGCCTTCCAGCACGCGGCCGCCGCCACCGACGACGATCGTATCGAGTATCAGACCGGATGGATTCCATCCGAACAGATTTTCGAGCCGATCGCGGCCGGCAACGCGGAAACGCTGAACTATGTCTCCTTCGTGCGCCTCGATCCCGATGGCGAAGGCCAGGAACCGTTTACGGCGGCGTTGGTATCGCTCGGCGAGTCTTTCCCGATCTATCGCTGGAAGACGTCCGGCGGCAGCTACTGGCAGTTCGACCTGTTCGGCAACGTGCAGTCGCAGTTCGACATGGACGCCGAGTCCGACGCCCTGCTCAACACCGATTTTTTCATCGGCTTCCCGCTGGCCTGGCGCAAGGACGACTGGTCCGCGCGCCTGCGCCTGTTCCATCAGAGCTCGCACCTCGGCGACGAACTGGTGCTCAGCGACGATGCGCCCGAACGCATCAACCTGACCTACGAGGCGGCCGATGTGCTGCTGGCCTATCAGTTCAATGGCTGGCGCCTGTACGGCGGCGGCACCTACCTGTTCAGCAAGGACAGTGAGTTTCTCGGTGACTACTCCATCCGAGGCGGCGCCGAATACCTGAGTCCGGAACGCAAGCTGCTGGGCGGTCGCTTCATTGCCGGCCTCGATCTGCTGGGGGCCGACTTCTTCAACAACGACATCCAGACCAAGGCCATCGCCGGCGTGCGCTGGGGTCGGGACGATCCGGACGCCGGCACCATCACGCTGGCGCTTCAGGCCTTTACCGGCCCGACGCCGTTCGGGCAGTTCTTCGACTACACCTCGACCTTCTACGGGCTGATCGCCTACTTCACCCTGGACTGAGCCCGGCTCATTTCAGAATGCGTGCGAGCGCGCGACGGTAGTCGGCGGCCACGGCTTCGGCCTGCATATGGCGCCCCTCGCGGACCCATTGCACGCCCGCGCGCCAGACATGGCGTAGCGGCATCGGGCTGCCGGCAAAAATCCAGGCATCGAGCCAGGCGTCCAGACGGCGTGAGGCAAATTCCGGACGCTCGATGTCTAGACTGAACAGGTCGGCGCTGGCCCCGACCCGCAAGCCGGCGCTGACGCCGAGCGCCTGCGCGCCGCCCGTGACCGCGGCATCGAACAGCCGGCGCCCGGTCGATCCACCGGTCGCGGGCGCCAGCACGTTGCGCGCGCGCGCCTGCAGGCGCTGACCGTATTCGAACAGGCGCAGTTCCTCGGCCGCATCGATCCGCACATTGGAATCCGTACCCAGGCCCCAATGCCCGCCGGCTCCGGCGTAATCCACGGCCGGAAACAGGCCATCACCGAGATTGGCCTCGGTGATCGGACACAGGCCGGCAACAGCGCCGCTGGCGGCCAGCGCCGAGGCCTCCGCCACGCTCATGTGCGTGGCATGCACCAGACACCAGCGCGCGTCCACCGCTTGCGCGCGCAACAGCCAGTCCACCGGCCGCTGGCCCGACCAGGCCAGGCACTGTTCGACTTCAGCGGTCTGTTCGGCAATGTGGATGTGCACCGGCCCCTGCGGCAGCAGCCGCTGCACCGCGTCCAGTTGTTCCGGCGTGACCGCGCGCAGGCTGTGCGGCGCGACACCGAGTAGCGCGTCGGGCAGAACGGCGAGAGCACGGCCGCTGGCTTCGAGCAATCGCGCATAGCCATCCAGATCATTGACGAAGCGCGCCTGGGCCGCCGAAACCGGAGCGCCGCCGAAGCCGCCGTGGGCGTAGAAGACCGGCAATAGCGTCAGGCCGATACCGGTCTTCTGTGCGGCGGCGACCAGACGTGTGGCCATCTCCGCGGGATCGGCGTAGCTGCGGCCGGCGATGTCGTGATGCAGGTAGTGAAACTCGCCGACGCGCGTAAAGCCGTGCTCCAGCATTTCCACGTAGGCCTGCGCGGCGATGGCTTCGAGATCGTCCGGAGACATGCGATCGACGAAGCGGTACATCAGCTCGCGCCAGGTCCAGAAACTGTCGGCGCTGGCGCCACGGACCTCGGCGAGACCGGCCATGCCGCGCTGGAAGGCGTGGCTGTGCAGGTTCGGCAGACCCGGCAAGGCAACCGCATCGCACACCTCATCGGCGCGCGCCGGCTGCCCGGTCTGAATGTCGGCAATCCGTCCGGATTCGATCCGCAGGCGCACACCGCTGGCCCAGCCCTCGGGCAGCAGGGCCTGCTCGAACCACAGGGTTTGTTGCGGATGCTTGATCGCTGCGGCCTGCGTCACGGTAGCTCCTGGCCCGTGACGAACCGTCGCCACGGGCCAGTATTGTCACCGGATCAGGCGGGCGCCGACAGCGTGGCGCGAAGCCGGGTCTGAAACTTCAGATAATCGCTGGCGGCGAGACGGGGACGTTCGGCCATCGGCAGATGTCCGACGCCATGTAGCAGCTTCAGCTCGCTGTTTGGCAGCAGACCGTGCAGGATCGCGGCGCCCGACACATCCAGCACGCGGTCCTGCTCGCCCCAGACGATCCGCGCCGGCGTGGCCAGGCCAGCCACCCGATCCTCCAGCCTGGCGCTGCCATGAATGGCCTTGAACACCGCCTGGTGCAGTTCGTGGTCGACTGCGGCACGTTCGCCAAGCATCTGTCGCAGCATCTTGGGCAGATAGGGCCGTCGCGCAAACACGATATCGAGTATCTGCCCGTAGTCCTCGGCGCGGTCCACGAACAGCACGGAACGCCCGGTCTGTTCGTACAGCTCCAGCATTTCGCTGTTCGCGGCACCGCCGACGCCGCCCGGCGCCAGCAGCCACAGGCTGGCGACTTCCTCGGGATGGCAGGCCGCGTACTCCAGCGAAATCCAGCCGCCCATGGAACTGCCACCCAGATGCACCGGCAGATCGGTGAAGCTGCGCACGAAGCCGCGCAGGCGTTGCATCTGCTGCTGCGGCGTGTAACCGGCGGATTCCGGCAATCGCGTGCTTTCGCCGAAGCCCGGCAGGTCCGGAACGATCACGTGGAAGTGCGCCGTGAGCCAGCGCGCGGTGCGCGTGAAGTTGTCCTTGTCGGCTCCGATACCGTGAATCAGCACCAGGGTTTCGCCCTTGCCGCCTTCGAGGTAGGCGTAGTCGACACCGTCGATCGTGCGCTGCTGCGTGGACAAGCCGCTGCGCGAGCGTTCCAGTCGCAGCGCCAGGCGCGCCAGCTGCGATGAGATCGACAAGCGTGCGCGGCTCATGCGCGCGGCTCCGAGAACAGTGACATTGAACGTGGACGCATGCGGTCTCCCGGTTGCAGGAACAATCGAATCGATGTTGCGACGAGCAGGCGCAGGCTCATCGCTGAAATTCCTGGAGCACCGAGGCATAGATCGCGAACGCCGCTTCGACCACTTCGTCCAGCGGTTGCGCGTAGCCTCTGAGTATCCAGCGCGTCGCGATGTGTTGGGTGGCACCGACCAGTCCGGTGGCCACCAGTTCCTCGTGCCTGAATTGCAGTTCGCCGCGCTCGGCGATCGGCGCTGCCAGCAACAGCAGGAACTGCGAGAACTCGTCCAGGCCTTCGTAGTAGCGCCGGTTGATGTCCTCGCTCACACCCAGGGTCTCGAACAGCAGCAGGCGCGCCAGTTCGCGCTCATCCTTGAGCAGACGGTAGTAGGCCTTGAGCGCGGTCCGCGCGACCTGCTGCGCGTTGGCGTCCGTCGGCAAGGCGGCCACGGCGGCGAGGATGTGCTGCTGCATCGCCTTGGAGCCGCGCTCCACCACGGCCAGAAACATCGCCTCGCGTGATTCGAAGGATTCGTAGAAATATCGCTCGGTCAGTCCGGCGGCGGCGCACAGCATCTTCACCGTGGCAGCGTGGAAACCCCGGCTGCCGAATACTTGTTGGCCGGCCTCCAGCAATCGCTGCCGCCGCTCGTCGCGGCGCTGCGCGACCGAGACGCCGCGATAGCGACGGCCTGACGGCTTGGCGCTGGACTTGGAGACCGATGTGGAAGCGATAGACGCACTCATGCAGCGATATTGACATGAGCTATTGTCAGATTCAAACTGACAACATCCAATGTCACTTATTGCGGTGCGGGAGGAACACAATGCTGGATCAGACCAAGAGCGCGACGACGGCGCCACTGGATGTACTCGTGATCGGCACCGGATTTTCCGGGCTGTGCATGGCGATCAAGCTCAAGGAAGACGGCGTCCGCAACTTTCTGGTTCTGGAAAAATCCGACGAAGTGGGCGGCACCTGGCGTGACAACACGTATCCGGGCTGTGCCTGCGATGTACCGTCACACCTGTATTCGTTTTCGTTCGAGCCCAAGCCGGACTGGTCGCGCATGTTCGCGCAACAGCCCGAAATCTTTTCCTACCTGCGCCATTGCGCCAACAAGTACGGCCTGCGCCCGTACATCCGTTTCGGCAAGCAGGTCGTCAAGGCCGCCTACGACGATGACAGTGAGTTGTGGCATCTGACGACAGCGGACGGCGAAGTCTTCAGCGCCCGCACCGTGGTGTCCGGCATGGGCGCGCTGCATGTGCCGGCCTACACCTCGGCGCCGGGTCGCGAGCGCTTCGCCGGAAAGAGCTTTCATTCCGCGCAGTGGGATCACGACTACGACCTGAGCGGCAAGCGCGTCGCGGTGATCGGCACCGGCGCGAGTTCCATCCAGTTCGTACCGCAGATCGCGGGCAAGGTGGCGTCGCTGACATTGTTCCAGCGCACGCCGCCGTGGATCATGCCCAAGCCGGACCGGCGCATCAGCGAACGTGAGCAGGCGCGCTTCCGCCGCTGGCCGATCCTGCAACGCCTGCGCCGCTCCGCGCTGTATGTGGAACTCGAATCGCGCGTGCTCGGCTTCACCATCTCACCAAAGCTGATGACCCTGGTGGAGAAGATCGCGCGCGCCCATATCCGCCGCCAGATTGCCGACCCGGTGCTGCGCGACAAGGTCACGCCGGACTACACCATCGGCTGCAAGCGCGTGCTGATCTCCAACGACTACTACCCGGCGCTGACGCGCGACAACGTGGACGTGATCACCGGCGGCATTCGCGAAATCACCGAGCGCGGCGTGGTCGATGCGCAGGGCGTCGAACACGAGGTGGACACGATCATCTACGGCACCGGCTTTCGCGTGCAGGAACTGGTGGAGCGCGGCACCATCGTCGGCCGCCAGGGGCTGGACATTGTCGACGCTTGGCCGGAGGGTCCGGAAGCCTTCCTCGGCATCAATGTCGCCGGGTTCCCGAACTTCCACTTCCTGCTGGGGCCGAACACCGGGCTGGGCCACAATTCGATGGTGTACATGATCGAATCGCAGGTGCAGTACGTGCGTGACGCGCTCAAGAAGATGCGCAAGCAGAAGCTGCGCAGCATCGAAGTCCGCCCTGAGGCACAGCGCGAATTCAACGCGAACATCCACGAACAGCTGTCCGGCGCAGTGTGGTCCAGCGGTTGCAAGAGCTGGTACATCAACGAACACGGGCGCAACACCACCTTGTGGCCGGGCTTCACCTTCCGCTACCGAAAACGCACGCGGCACATCGACTTGGGCAAGTATCAACTCGAACCCATCGCCCTGAGCGAAAGCAATACCAAACCGAGCAAGGCTGTCGCATGAACCGAGGACACGACTTTGCCGGAAAGACGGTCGTCATCACCGGTGCCGGCTCAGGCATCGGACGTTCGCTGGCGCAACAGTTCGACGCCGCCGGCGCCCGACTCGCCCTCGCCGACATCAATGCCGTGGGCCTGGCCGAAACAGCGGCGACGCTGCACGGCCGGGTGCTGACACAGGTATTCGACGTCGCCGACCGCGCTGCCTTCGAGGCCTTCGCCGTGAAGGTCGAACAGAGCTGCGAAGCCGTGGATATCGTCATCAACAATGCCGGCGTGGACGTTTCGCAGGACGTCGCCAACACCAGCTATGCCGACTTCGAATGGCTGTTCGGCATCAACTTCTGGGGCGTGGTGCACGGCACCAAGGCATTTCTGCCGCGCATGCTGGAACGCGATCGCGGCGTGATCGTCAACGTCTCAAGCGTTTTCGGCTTCGTCGCATGGCCGATGCATTCCGCCTATGTGGCCTCCAAGTTCGCGGTGCGCGGCTTCACCGAAACCCTGCGTCACGAACTGGCCGGCAGCGGCGTGCGCGCGGTGCCGGTTCATCCCGGCGGTATCCGCACCAACATCGTCCGCAACTCGCGCTTTCATGTGGACGACGCCGGCAGCGCCGATCGCGAACGCATCACCCAGGAATTCGACCAAATCGCAATGACCTCGCCCGACAAGGCCGCGGCAACGATCATCGACGGCATCGCCCGCGGCAAGCGCCGCATCCTGATCGGCCTCGACGCCAGGATCATGGAACGCCTGACGCGCTGGCTGCCGACACGCTACTGGGGCGTGATCGCCGCCGCCGTCAACAGCTACCGCAAGCCATCGGCAGCCGACAAACGATCCGCCCAAACGCCTGAGAAGAAACGCGCCGCCTGACGGCCTTGCGGATGCTACTGCCGAACCGCCGTAGCCAGATGAATGCTCCATTTTCCTTTCGGGCGAGCGAAGCGAGGAGCCGAAGGAGTAGCGATTGAGGGTGAGGGCGTTCGGCGCCCATCTGTACGCCGAGACTGCGTGCGGCGGATGCCCTCACCCCGCCCGTCTCCCGCGGGAAGAGAGAAAAATCATTCCTGGCGAGACCTACCAGCAGCCCGAAACCCGCGCGGAGACTGCGCAAGCCTCGTAGAATCCGCATGATGAACCAGCCTGCCGCCAATACCGGCGCCGAAGCGACGCCCACGACACCCGCCGCGAATCTCGATTTCGTCGCCTCGCTGCGCTCGGCCGCACCGTATGTACACGCGCATGTCGGCAAGGTGTTCGTAGTCTGTTTCGGTGGCGAGATCGCCGAGGACGCCGGCTTCGAATCCTTTCTCTACGATCTGGGCCTGCTGCACAGCCTCGGCGCCAAGCTGGTGCTGGTACACGGCGCACGGCCGCAGATCGATGCGCGCCTGAAGGCGCAGAACCTGCAGCCGCAGTACGTCGGCAATGTTCGCGTCACTGATCTGGCGGCGCTGGACTGCGTCAAGAGTGCCGTCGGCAGCCTGCGCATGGAGATCGAGGCGCGGCTTTCAACCAGCCTCGCCAGCACGCCGCTGGGCGGTGCGCGACTCAAGACCGCCTCCGGAAACTGGGTGACGGCACGCCCGGTCGGCGTGCGTCATGGCGTGGATCACCAGCACACCGGCGAGGTGCGCAAGGTCGATGTCGCCACGATCCGCGAGGTGCTGAAGCAGGAGCGCATCGCCCTGCTGTCGCCGATCGGCTATTCACCCACCGGCGAAATCTTCAATCTGCGCGCCGAGGATGTGGCCACTGCGGTCGCCACTGCGCTGTCGGCCGACAAGCTGATCTTCATGTGCAACCGCGATCCCAGCGAATGGCGGCTGGCGGATGAGTCCGGCGATGTCGGCCAGTTCTCGCTGGCCGAGGCGCGGCGCCTGTTGTCGGACGAAGCCTCACCGCTGGCGGAGGAAGACCGTCCCTACGTCGAAGCCGCGATCGTCGCCGGACGCGGCGGCGTGCAGCGTGTGCATCTGGTGCATCAGGACATGGATGGCGCGCTGCTGCGCGAGCTGTACACGCGCGACGGCGTGGGCCTGCTGTTCTACGCCGGCGACAGCTATGAAACGATCCGCGAGGCCAGCATCGACGACGTCGGTGGCATCCTGCAGCTGATTCAGCCGATGGAGAAGGCCGGCGTACTGGTGCCGCGTTCACGCGAACAACTGGAGCTGGAGATCGGCAATTTCGTGGTGATGGTGCGTGACGGGCTGGTGATCGCCTGTGCCGCGCTGTTCCCATTCATCGAAGCGAAGATGGGGGAGCTGGCCTGCGTCGCCACGCATCCGGCGTATCGTGGCGGCGGCCGCGCCGCCACCCTGCTCACGCGCATCGAACAGAATGCGCGCCGCAGCGGCCTGACGCGGCTGTTCAGCCTGACCACGCACACCCCGCACTGGTTCATCGAGCGCGGCTTCGCACGCACCACGATCGAGGAGCTGCCGGTGCGGCGTCAGCAAATCTACAACTACCAGCGCAATTCGCTGGTGCTGGTGAAAGCGCTGTAGCGTTCAGTCGACCAAGGTCTTGCTGACCCGCTTCAGTCCTCGATCGATGGTCGTCTGCAGTATCCATTCGATCATCCCGCCGGTGCCCGGCACGCGGCTCTGGAATTCGATCCGGTAGTCGAGCGTAGTCCCCGTGCCTTCCGGCGAAAACAGCATGACGCCAAGGTGCTCACGAATCGGTGATCCGCGGCTGATGCGGTACTCGATCCGTTGCGGCGGCAAGTAGGCCGTGACCGTTTCCTCGAACGAGACGCCAGGCGCCAGTTGCAGACGCCGCACCGAACCCAGGCCATTGGGATCCGTGCCTTCCGGCGCGTCCACGACGCGAGTGATCTTGCCACCGAACACCGCCGACAGATTGTCATGCGCCGCGAAGAACGAAAACACCGTCTCGGGCGATGCCTGGAATTGCTGATTGAAATACACCGACCGGATCGCCATCGCTCTCCCCCTGGTCCGCCACGTTCGGACACCCGGCACAGCTGCGCATCGGGTACCTGCGATGTCGGCTGATAACATCGCCGACGCTTCCTACCTTACGCGCTCGACGACCGACTGACGATGACTGACAACGCCACCCTCTCCGCCCGCTCGCGCGCCCACGTCTGGCATCCCTGCACCCAGATGAAGGACCACGAATGGCTGCCGCTGGTGCCGATCAGCAGGGCCGAGGGCGTGTGGCTGGAGGACTTCGAGGGCAAGCGCTACCTCGACGCCGTCAGTTCCTGGTGGACCAATATCTTCGGCCATCGTCATCCGCACATCGTCGAGCGCATGAAGGCGCAGCTCGACACCCTGGACCACGTGATGCTGGCCGGGTTCACCCACGAGCCGGTGGTGGAGCTGGCCGAACGCCTGTGCGCCATCGCGCCCGAAGGGCTGGACCGCGCGTTTTTCGCCGACAACGGCAGCAGCGCCGTCGAAGCCGCGCTGAAGATGTCCTTCCACTACTGGCAGAACCAGGGCCAGACGAAGAAGACCAAGTTCGTGGCGCTGGACAATGCCTATCACGGCGAAACCCTCGGCGCGCTTGCCGTCGGCGGCACCGGTCTTTATCGCGACGCCTACAAGCCGCTACTGCTCGAACCGCTGCAGGTGCCGTCACCGGACTGCTACGGACGCGCACCCGGCGAATCCTGGGAGGACTATTCCTCACGCCAGTTCGTGCACATGGAAGCCACGCTGGAACGCCACGCGGACGAGATCTGCGCCGTGATCGTCGAACCGCTGCTGCAATGCGCCGGCAGCATGCGCATGTATCACCCGGTCTATCTCAAACGTCTGCGCGAGGCCTGCACACGCCACGGCGTGCACTTCATCGCCGACGAGATCGCCACCGGCTTCGGCCGCACCGGCAAACTGTTCGCCTGCGAATGGGCGAACGTCTCGCCGGATTTCATGTGCCTGTCCAAGGGCATCACCGGCGGCACCCTGGCGCTGGCCGCCGTGCTCACGCGCGACGACATCTACCAGGCCTTCTACGACGACTACAGTACCTACCGCGCCTTCCTGCATTCCCACAGCTACACCGGCAGCCCGCTGGCCTGCGCCGCCGCCCTGGCGACGCTGGACGTGTTCGAGCAGCAGGACTGGATGGCGCGCAACCGCAACCTCGGTCATTTGATGTGGATGGCCGCGTCCGAACTGCTGGACCATCCGCACGTCGCCGAAGTACGCCAGCAAGGCATGGTGCTGGCGATCGAAATGGTGCAGAACGTCCGCGACAAGACCCCCTACCCGGCCGAACAGCGCCGCGGCCTGCGCGTCTACCAGCATGGCCTGGAAAAAGGCGTACTGCTGCGCCCGCTCGGCAACATCGTCTACTTCATGCCGCCCTACGTGATCGAACCCGAGGAAATCGCGCTAATGGCGAAGACCGCGATCGAGGGCGTGACGCTGGCGACGGCAGATTGAGCACTTGAGCCACCCGGCATCAGCGAATAACGTGAGCCCCTTGCACAAACCGCCCCGGCACACCCGGCCAACGACTACCATGAAAACTCCGATTCGAGTACCAAAAACCTGGTTCGCACGGATCAGCAAGCGGATCCGCCGGCACCGCTTCGCCGGCGGGATGCAGCCGGAACGGCAACGACCGATCGCACGAATCGTGTTCCCGACATTTCGCGGCTCCGGCTTCACACCGGAATTCGAAAATGCGGGTTGGGAAAGGATTCGCGACGAAATCCATCGCGACCCCATTGCCGGCAGATGATTCAGGCCGAATCCGCCCGCCTGTTCCGCCACGTCAGCGCCGAACGCGCCGACGCCTACCGCGCGATCATGGACTGCTTCGCCGCCGCGCGGCGGCAGTTCCGGCTGCATTTGCGCAGCGACGAAATCCTGCATGAAACGCGCTGGCGCGAGCGCATGCCGGCGGCCGAGGAACTTGACGGCCTGCTCGCGCAGCTCGTGGACTGGGGCAATCTCGAAGCGCAGCCGGATACGGCGCGCGTCGCCACCATCGAGGACTTCTACCGCAAGCGCCTGCTGTACCGGCTGACGCGTGGCGGCGAGGCGGTGGAGGCCGGGCTCGCCACCTTCGCCGAAACCCTGTCGCGCCATGGTGAACTGCAGTCGGTGGCACTGGACGACATCCTCGCGCGGCTCAACAGTCTTGCGGCGCTGGCGCAGGCGGATGCGCCGGACGCCGCCAAGGTCCACGAAATCCTGCGCGACCTGGTGCACGTATTCGGCAGCCTCGCCGACAATGCCGAAGCCTTCATGACCGGGCTGGCGCGCACCATCGAATTGCAGCGCGCCGAGCAGGACGCGGTGATGGCCTTCAAGAAGCGGCTGATCGACTACCTCGAACGCTTCATCGGCGAACTGGTGACCAAGTCCGGCCGCATCGCCCAGCGCCTGCGCGAACTGCAGCCGCAGGCCGAAGCCCTGCTGGCGCTCGCCGCCGAGCGCGAGGCCGGGGACGCCGCACCGGGCGACGCCCAGGCCGAATCCGATGCCTACGCGCAGCGCCTCGCCGTCTGGCGCGAACGCTGGCGTGGGTTGAGCCGCTGGTTCGTCGCCGACGGCCGCGACAAACCGCAGGCCGAGTTGCTGCGCGCCAGCGCGCGCGCCGCGATCCCGCGCCTGTTGCAGGCGGTGACCACGCTCAACGAACGCCGCGCCGGCCGCAGCGACCGCGCCGCCGATTTCCGGCGGCTGGCGCTATGGTTCGCCGCCTGCCCGGAGCCGGCGCAGACGCACCGTTTGTGGCGTGCCGCCTTCGCGCTGTCGCCGGCACGACATCTCGCACTGAGCCCCGCCGAAGCCGCCGCGGCGACGAGTCCCTGGGGCGAAGCGCCGCCGGTCAGAATCCACCCGCGCCTGCGCGAAACCGGCCAGCTCGCCACGCGTGGCGGCCCACCCAGGATTCGCGAACGCAGCGCCGAGCGCGCGCAGCTCGCGCACCGTCTGGCCGAGGAATCGGCGCAGACCGAAGCCGCGCGGCAACGCCTGGCCACCGGCCAGGAAACGCGCCTGTCCGAACTCGGCACGCTGGACCGCCATGCCTTCCGCCTGTTCCTGTCGCTGCTCGGCGACGCGCTGGCGGCACAGCGCCATCCCGACCAGGCCGTCGAACGCAGCACCGGCGACGGCTCGCTGACGATTCGCCTGGAACCGCTGGAGGCCGACAGCCGCGCCGAGATCGACACCGAACTCGGCCACTTCCGCGGCCGCGACCATCGCCTGCTGATTCGGCCGATCGTCTGATGGCGGAAGACCGCTCCAGACTTTCCGACGTTCTCGACCGCCAGCAGGCGGAATCGCGCGAACGTGCCCTGCGCGCCTTGCTGATGCGCCCGCTGCTGCCGGCCGACGCGCCCGAATTCGTCCACGTGCGCGCACACGCCGACTGGCTGCGCGACTGGTTCGGCCGCGAATGCGGCTGGCCGCTGCTGATCGAACGCGACTGCGCACGACTGTACAAACGCCCGGCCGAGCTCGGCGACAGCACCCGCGGCGCGCACGACCGCGACAAGCGCGAATTCGATCGCGACCGTTACGTGCTGCTGTGTCTGGTCTGCGCCGTGCTCGAACGCGCCGAGCCGCAGATCACCCTGCGCGCATTGGGCGAGCGCCTGCTCGACGCCGCACGCGATCCCGAGCTTGCGGCCCTCGGCTACCAGTACACGCTGGAGACCCTGCGCGAGCGCCGCGACCTGGTGCTGGTCTGCCGTTTCCTGCTCGACCTCGGCGTGCTCGCCCGCGTCGCCGGCGACGAGGAGGCCTACGTCAATCAGGCCGGCGACGTGCTCTACGACGTGCAGCGCCGCGCGCTCGCCGCGCTGCCGGGCAGCAGCCGCGGCGCCAGCCTGATCGAAGCCCTGCTGCCGCAGGCCGACTTCGAATCACGCCTTGCCGCCCTGGTCGAGGACTACGTGCCCGACAGTCCCGAAGGCCGCCGCACCGCCACGCGTCATCGCCTGTCCAGACGCCTGCTCGACGACCCGGTGGTCTATCACGACGAACTCGACGACAGCGAACGCGAGTATCTCGCGACCCAGCGCGGCACGATGAGCGCGCGCCTCGCCGCCGCCAGCGGTCTCACGGCGGAATTGCGCGCCGAGGGCTTCGCCCTGGTGGACGAGGACGGCGAACTCTCCGACGAACGTCTGCCGGCGCAGGGCACCGAATCCCACGTCACCCTGCTGGTCGCCGAATTTCTTGGCGATGCGGCACGCAAACATCCGGAGCGCCTGTTCGGCGCGCGCGAGGTCGCCGACTACGTGGCCGACGCCACCGGCGAATTCGGCCGCTACTGGCGCAAGGCCGCGCGCGAACCCGGCGCCGAAAATGCGCTCGCGGATCAGGCCCTGCAGCGCCTCGCCCGGCTCAAGCTGGTGGAATTTCGCAGCGGCGGCGTACGCGCGCGGCCGGCACTGCTGCGCTTCGCGCTGGGCGAGGCGGAGATTCGGGGAAAGCAACAAGCGCTATTGTGAACTCAGGCCAGCTTTCACATGCTGGATATAGTGGCCTCCTTTCCCTTACGATGTACAGATCAGCGTACATATCGAGACATCGTCATGCGGGAAACCACATTCACCGAATTGCGTAATCACGCCAAACGCTATTTCGATCTGGTGGAGGCCGGGGAAACCGTGCGTGTGCTGCGCCATGGTCGTCCGGTCGCGGAGATCCAGCCGATCGTCGAGCCTGTGGCGGAAATCCCGTCCTGGAAACGTCGGCGCGCCGATCCTCTGCTGATCCCCGGCGTCGAGGCCGGGCGCCTGATCCTGCAAGACCGCGGTCTTTGATGCGCGTGTTTTTCGACAGTTCCGCCTTCGTCAAGCGTTACGTGCGCGAGGACGGCAGCGATGCCGTCCTCGACTGGTGCGAGCGCGCCGACGTGCTGCTGCTCTGCGTGATCGCCTTGCCGGAGCTGATCTCGGCGTTCTGCCGGCTGCAGCGGGAGGGCCGCCTCGACACGGGACAATATCGACGCTTGAAACAGGATCTGCTGCTGGACATCGCCGACGCACAGATCTGCGAGCTGGCTCCGGAAGTTCTGGGGGACAGCATTCACACACTCGAAGCGCATCCGCTGCGCGCCATGGATGCCTTGCACGTGGCGGCCGCACTGCGCAGCCGGGCGGATACCTTCGTGTCTTCGGACCTGCGGCAATGCACCGCCGCCAGAGGGCTGGGGCTTGCGGTCGTCCAGGTCTGAACCGATGAACGCTCCCGAACGTCCACCCTTGCCCGAGCCGGCGCTGCGTCGCTGGCAGCCGCTGCGCCTGGGCCTGATCGAGCTCTACCACTACGATTCCGAGGAATTCCATTTCCGCGACGGCCACATCATGCTGCGCGGCAACAACGGCACCGGCAAATCCAAGGTGCTGTCGCTGACGCTGCCGTTCCTGTTCGACGCCAACCTGTCCGCTTCGCGCGTCGAGCCGGACGGCGACCGCGGCAAGCGCATGGACTGGAACCTGCTGATGGGCGGCCGTCACGAGCGCCGCATCGGCTATACCTGGATCGAGTTCGGCCGCGTCGGCGAAGACGGCCAGCCACGCTTCCTGACCCTGGGCGCCGGCCTGCGCGCGGTTGGCGGCCGCGCCTCGGTCGACGCCTGGTATTTCACCTCCTCGCAGCGCGTCGGCGAGGACCTGTGGCTGACCACGCCCCATCGCACCGCCATCGCCAAGGACCGTCTGGCCGAGGCCATCGGCACGCACGGGCAGGTCTTCGACACCGCCATGCACTACCGGCGCGCGGTCGACGAGGCCTTGTTCCGCCTGGGCAGCGAACGCTACGACGCGCTGATCGACACCCTGATCCAGTTGCGCCAGCCGCAGCTGTCGAAGCAGCCCAACGAGCAGCGTTTGTCCGACGCGCTTAGCGACGCCCTGCCGCCACTGGAGCGCGGCGCGCTCGAAGACGTGGCCGAGGCGATGAACCAGCTCGACGACTACCGCCGCGAACTCGACGAACTCGACGCCATGCGCAAGGCCGTCAGCGGCTTCGCCGAGCGTTACGGCCGCTACGCGCAGATCGCCGCGCGCCGCCGCGCCGCTGAACTGCGCGCCGCGCAAACGCGCTACGACCAGGCCAGCCGCGAACTCAACGCCGCCGACAGCGAACGCAGCGCCGCGCAACAGGCCGAGAGCGAGGCGCGCGAGGCGATCGCCCGCCACGAACGCGTGCTCGACGAAGCGCGGGCGCGGCTCAAGGTCTTGCGCGCCGACCCGGTGATGCGCGACGCGCAGCGCCTGCAAAGCGCCGAAACCGAAGCCGCGCAGGCGCGGCAAAGCCTCGATCGGGCGCAGCAGCGCCTGCACACCGCGCAGCGCCGCCACCAGGAGGAACAGGCCACCAGCGTGCGTCGCAACGCGGCCGCCGAAGCAACGCGGCGCGTGCAGATCGAGACCCTGCACAGCGCCATGAGCCTGGCCGCCCCGCTGGCGCTCGAACCCGAGCAGAGTCACGCGCTCGAATCCGTCGAGCTGCCCGATGGCGTCGTGGCCGCCGACGAGCGCTTCGCCGACACGCTGCGCGGCCGCCTGCACGCCGCTGTGAAAGCCCGACAGGAACAGATCGAGCTGGTCCGCAAGCGGCTGCGCGAGCACCAGGACGCCCTGCGCAAACGCGAGCTGGCGCACAGCGAGCGCAATGCCCGCGCCGACGACTTCGCCGCCGCCGAAGCCCAGCACGAAGCGGCGGCGCGGCAGCTGCAGACCGATATCGACGCGCTGCTGGCAGCCTGGCGCCATTACCTCGGCGGTCTGCACACGCTGCGCCTGCCGGACAGCGAGGACGCGCTGGCCGCGCTCGAAACCTGGGCCGAAACCCTGGCCGGCGAGCAGCCGATGCGCAGTCTGCTCGACCAGGCCCGCGACGCACAGCAACGGCAACTCGCCGCCAGCGAAGCCGCGCTCGAACAGCACCGGCAGGCGCTGGCCGAGGAGCGTGCGGCCCTGCATCAGGAACGTGACGCGCTGGAAGCCGGTACCGACGCGCCGCCGCCCGCGCTGTACTACCGCGACGCCGCGACACGCGCCCGGCGCAGCGGCGCACCGCTGTGGCAGCTCGTGGACTTCGATCCCAGTCTGGAACCGGCACAGCGCGCCGGTCTGGAAGCCGCACTCGAAGCCGCCGGCCTGCTCGACGCCTGGATCACGCCGGGCGGCGAAGTGCTGGACCCGACCAGCCTGGACGCGCGCCTGCTGCCGCGCGGCACCCAGGCGGATTCGCTGGCGGATTCGCTGGCGAGCCGCCTGCGGCCGGCCGCGGACACCCCGATCGCGCCGGCGATCATCGAATCGATTCTGGCGTCCATCGCCTGCGATGCACAGGACCCGAGCAACGCCGAAGCCTGGGTCTCGACCGCCGGCAGCTATCGCCTCGGCCCGCTCGCGGGCCATTGGTCCAAACCGGCGGCGCGCTACATCGGCTACGCCGCGCGCGAAGCCGCACGCCGTCAGCGCCTGGACGAGATCGGCGCGCGCCTGGCCGAGCTCGGCGCACAGGCGCAGGCGCTCGACGCCCAGAGCGCCGCGCTCGCCGACACGCGGCAGCGGCTGCGTCAGGAACTGGCCGCCGCGCCGGGCGACGACGCCCTGCGCACGGCACACGCCACGACCTCGCAGGCCGAGCGCCAGCGCCGCGACGCTCAGCGCCGCCTCGGCGAAGCCGACGGCCGTCTCGCCCAGGCCGAGCACGCCAGCCAGCGCAGTCTCGACGCGCTGCGCCTGGACGCCGAGGACCTGCGCCTGCCGGCCGACGGCGCCGCGCTGGAATCACTGGCGCAAACCCTGTCGGACTACCGCCTGGCCGTCACCGAATTCGCCGCGGCGCTGCGCGCCCACCGCGGCGCGCTGCTGGAATGGCAGGAACAGCAGGCCCGCGAGGCCCGCAGCCATAGCGACCTCGCCACCGCCGAAGGCGAATACGGCGAACAGACGCGGCGCCAGCTCGAAACCGCGACCGAATTGCAGACCCTGCGCGACAGCGTCGGCGTCAAGGTCCACGAACTACAGCAGCGCATCGCCGATGCCGAATCCGCCGAGACCCGCGAAAACGAGGGACTGAGCGCCGCCCACAAGGCCCAGCTCACGGCCAACGCACACGCCGCCGCGGCCGAACAGAAACGCAGCGACGCGCAGCGCACGCTCGACGAGCGTGGCGGCGAGCGCCTCGCCGCCATCGACGGCCTGCGCCTGTTCGCCGCCACCGGCCTGCTGGCGATCGCCGTGCCCGAACTCGAACTGCCGGACACCGCGCAAAGCTGGGGCGTCGAAGCCGGCCTGACGACGGCGCGACGCACCGAACAGGCGCTCGGCCAGGTCGCCGCCGAGGACGAGCACTGGCATGCGATCTCGCGGCGCATCGGCGAGGACTTCACCGAACTGCAGCGCGCGCTGTCGGCACAAGGCCACAGCGCCACGCTGGAATCCAGCGACCACGGCCTGATCGTGCGCATCGTCTACCAGTCGCGGCCGGAACGGCCGGACCTGCTCGGCGCGCGGCTGGAAGCCGAAATCGGCGAGCGCCGCATGCTGCTGTCGGCGCGTGAGCGCGAGGTGCTCGAAAACCACCTGCAGCAGGACATCGCCGTCAACCTGCAACGCCTGATTCAGGACACCGAGCGCCGCGTCGCCAGCATCAACGGCGAACTGCACAAGCGCCCGACTTCCACCGGCGTGCGCTACCGCCTGGACTGGCAGAACCTGCCGGACGACACCCCGGACGCACCCTCCGGCCTCGCCGAGGCACGCAAGCGCCTGCTCAAGACCCACGCCGACGCCTGGTCGCCGGACGACCGCCGCACCGTCGGCGATTTCCTGCAGACCCGCATACGCGAGGAACGCCAGCGCGACGAACGCGCCAGCCTGTTCGAATCGCTGTCGCGCGCGCTGGACTATCGCCGCTGGCACCGCTTCCGCGTGCAGCGCCAGCAGGACGGCGCCTGGAAGCCATTGTCCGGCCCGGCCTCCAGCGGTGAACGTGCGCTCGGGCTGACGGTGCCCTTGTTCGCGGCCGCCAGCAGCCACTACGAAAGCGCCGATCCGCTGGCGCCGCGGCTGGTGCTGCTCGACGAGGCCTTCGCCGGCATCGATGACGAGGCGCGCGCCAACTGCATGGCGCTGATCCGCGAATTCGACCTCGACTTTGTCATGACCAGCGAACGCGAATGGGGCTGCTACGCCGAACTGCCGGGCCTGTCGATCTGCCAGATCGTGCGCCGCGAAGGCATCGACGCAATCTTCGTCTCGCGCTGGAGCTGGGACGGCCGCGTGCGCCGCGCGCAGGATGATCCGGGGCGGCGATTCCCCGAAGCGACACCGGCTGACGGCGCATCAAACCTCAGCTGATAGACCATAAATAGTGCGGCATTTTGCATTTATGCGCCGATAAACGCAAAATCCCGCATCAATGAACAAACCCGCCCTACCCAACAGCGTTCAGCAGCGCCTGCGTGACATCGGCCGCGCCTGCGCGCTCGCGCGCGCCGAACGCGGCTGGACGCAGGCACAACTGGCGCAGCGCGGCGGCGTATCGCAACGCACCGTCGCGGAGTTCGAACGCGGCGGCGGCGGCGTCGCCTGGGGAACGGCGGCGCATATCGCCTGGCTGCTCGAACTGCCCCTGCTGGACGCGGCGCCCGCTGTTGCCACACATCAAGGCCGCCCCCATCAAGGCCGTGTACGCCGTTCGGGGCCGCGACGCGACGAAGCGGATCTGGACTTCTGATGCCCGGCGAACGCCGCTACGTCTGGATCGTTCTCCCCAATGAAACCGCGGCCATTCCCTGCGGCCTGCTCGAAGCTTCGATGGGGCGGCGTTGGCGTTTCGCCTACGGGCGTCGTTATGCCGCGCGCCGCAATGCCATCTCGCTGTCTCCGGACTTCCCGCTCGACACCGCGCTGCGCGGGCAATGGCTGGAACCGCTGCCCGGCGATGCCCTGCCGGCCGCCATTGCCGACGTCGGTCCCGGCCGCTGGGGCGAATACCTGCTGGAGAAACGGTTCGGCCGGCCGGCGAAGCCGATCGAAGGGCTGCTCGCCACCGGTTCCGCGCGGCTCGGCGCGCTGCTGTTCAGCGAGAGTCCGAACAGCCCACCGGACCTGGGCATTGGTGACACCCTGCCGCTGGAACGGCTAGCGGACATCGCGAACGCCGTGGCAAGCCTCGAAACCGCGGATGACATTCCGCAGCGCTATCGCTTCGCGCTGGAGCGCGGGCCCAGCGTCGGCGGCCAGCGTCCGAAGGCCGATTTCCACGACGCACAGGGACAACTCTGGATCGCCAAGTTCAGCAGCCACAAGGACCACATTCCCGACCACCCACGCCTGGAAGCCTTCGGGCTGGCGCTTGCCGATGCCTGCGGCATCGCCGTGCCGGAGTTCGAGCTCTTATCCGTCGCCGGGCGCCCGGTGCTGCTGCTGAAGCGTTTCGACCGCCGTGCGGACGGCCGCCGCGAACATCTGCTGTCCGCAAGAACCCTGCTGTCCATCCCCGAAAACCGCATCGACCTGGACGGTAGCTATCCCGCGCTGGCGGAAACGCTGCGCCGACACTCGCAGGATGCTGCCGACAGCCACCGCTGGTTCGACCGCATGGTCTTCAACATCCTTATCGGCAACACCGACGATCACCCCCTGAATCACCTCTTCGGTTGGGATGGTCAGCGCCTGAGGCTGATGCCCGCATTCGATCTCGAAGCCTGCGGGGGGCGCGACGAGCACCGCCACCAGATGCGCATCACTCTGGACAGTCTGATCGGCGATGTGTCGGCGGCACTGTCGGTCTGCGCCGAATTCGGGCTCGACCGCCGCCGCGCCAGCGCGCGCATCGAACAACTGCGTCAGACCATCGCCGCGCAGTGGGTAGCGCTCGCGAAGCGGCTGGAATGCAGCGCCGCCGCCACCGCCGTAATTCGCCGCAGCCTTCGCCATGCCGATTGAAATCGACAGCGCGCGCCTGCAGCGGCTGCTCGGCGGCGAAGCCCTCGCCGCCTTGAGGCAGCGTCTGCGCGAACGCTATGCACGCGAAACCGGCGGGGATGCGTTCACACTCGCGCGCCTGACGCCCGCCGAGCGCGCCGCGCTCGAAGGCCTGCTCGGCCGCCGCGCCGCGCGTGGCGATTCCATGCGCGTCTCGCAGACCGAACTCGATGCCGCGCTGGCACGCGCCGAGGTCGCGCCCGACCTGGAACGTGCGCTCGAAGCGCTGGATGGGCCGATTCCGAGACGCAAGCGCGAACGGCTGGCGCGCGATCGCGAATGGGCGGCGAGCTTCGCGAACGCAGCCGATGGCCGTTTGCAGGCCTTGCTGGCGAGTGCTACCGGCCAAGGCTTGCTCAAGCGGCTGTCGGGTTCGGATCCGCAACAGGCGGCACAACTGCTGTCGCAAGCGGCCTGCGTGCTGCAGCGACTACCGGGCGGCGGCATACCGCTACCCCGGCTTGCGGCCGAGACCTGCGGCGACGCCCATGGCCTGGATGCCGGGCGTGCCCTCGGCAGCCTGGTGCTGGCGGCCTGCGCTAGCGAGAGCGACACGCCCGTGGATTCCGAAGAAACGCGGCTGCGCAACCGCTGGGCGCAACTCGGCGTCAGCCTCGGCGAACTGTCCGCGCCGGCCCTGGTGCTCAACCTGCCGGCGCATGCGGACACTCCCGGCGGCCGCCTCGCAGCCCTGGCCGGCGAATCCGGCGAACCGCTGCATCTGACGCTGCGCACACTGCTGCGTCAACCGCCGCGCTGGTGCGCCGACAAGCTGTCCATCCACGTGTGCGAAAACCCGACCATCGTCGCGCTCGCCGCCGAACGCCTGGGCGCAGCCTGCCCGTCCATGGTCTGCACCGACGGCATGCCGGCCGCCGCGCAGCGCACCTTGCTCGACCAGCTCGCCCGCGCCGGCGCGCGGCTGCGCTACCACGGCGATTTCGACTGGGCCGGTCTGCGCATCGGCAACTTCGTGATGCGCCGCTTCGGCGCCGTACCCTGGCGCTTCTGCGCGCCGGACTACCTGCAATACGCACCGCGACAAGGCCGAACACTGGAAGCACCGGCGGTCACCGCCGACTGGGATGCCGGCCTGGGCGAAGCCATGCTGGGGCACGGCTATGCGCTTGATGAGGAGACGGTGGTCGAGGCGCTGATCGACGATCTGGCCTTGGCGTAACGCTTCGGAGGACTCCGCAAACGCCGACGGCGCCGGGGTTCATCTCATCCGAACTCGTATCCCTGCGCCAACCAGTAGTGCCAGTCCTCGACCGCTTGCAGGGTTTCATTCGAAACCGATTTCGCCACTTCGAGCTGGGACAATGGTACCGCCAAGCCTTTTCGGCCCTGAGCGATGCTCACAAACATCTCGTGTTCGCATTCGGCTTCCGGCGGCATTCCGATGACCTCGACCTCGTCACCGATTTCCAATGGTGAAATGGCGCGTACCGCTATGCATTTTGCGGCAAAGGGAAATTCCAGATTCTCTTCGAGGTAGTAGTACCAGCTCATCGCCTGCTCCTGCGCACCGTAGGCGTCGACGACAATTTCCATATCGATTCGCTGCTCGCGCTGCGCCTCCTGCATTCGCTGTTTCGCCATCCGGTCCTCCGCTTGCGTGGTGACTTCAAGTAGGCCGCTGAGCCAGGCTGACGGCGCGACCGGCCAATCGGCACAATACGGGGATGACCCGATTCTTCGCTGACATACCGCTAGCCTCCGGCGTGCGCGTGGACCTGCCCGCGTCCGCCTTCCGCCACGCGGTGCAGGTACTGCGCCTGCGCGAAGCCGATCCGCTGACCCTGTTCAACGGAGACGGTCAAGACTATCTGGCGCGACTCAGCAACGTTACCAAACGCGCGGCGCAGGCCGAAATCCTGGAATCGATTCCGCGCAACAACGAATCCAAGCTCAGCCTCACGCTGGTGCAGGGTGTGTCCAAGGGCGAACGCATGGACTGGGCGATCCAGAAAGCCGTGGAACTGGGGGTCGCGCGCATCGCGCCGGTGATCACGGAGCGCTGCAACGTCAAGCTCGATGCCGAGCGCTGGGACAGGAAGCTGGATCACTGGCGCGGCGTCGTCATTTCGGCCTGCGAACAGTCCGGGCGGGCACGGGTGCCCGAGCTGGACGGCGTCATGCCGCTGCGCGACTGGCTGAGCCGGCCCCGGCGGCCTTTGGCTCTGGTGCTGGACCCCATAGCCGAACGGACACTGGACTCATTCGTCGGCGAGCCGCCAGCGGCGGAGCTGCTGATCGGCCCGGAAGGCGGCTTGTCCGACCAGGAAGTGGCACTCGCCGCACAGGCCGGATTCGACCGGCTGAAGCTCGGTCCACGCGTACTGCGAACCGAAACCGCCGCGCTGACTGCCATCGCCGTATTGCAGGCCCGATTCGGTGATCTCTGAGCGCACGGCCGGCTTTTGCGCGCGACCGTGCGGCCATGATTCACCCAGTCCGTACTAAACTGCCTCACCAGCCCGCCCTCCGAGCTCGAGTTCATGTCCCAGATTCTGATCAGCAATGCCCTCGTCGTCAGCGACGGACGCGCCAGCCACGGCGATGTACTGATTTCCGGTGAACGCATCCAGAAAGTCGGCAGCGGGCTGTCGGCGCCGGACGGCGCCAAGGTGGTGGACGCGCGCGGCAAGTGGCTGCTGCCGGGGATGATCGATGATCAGGTTCATTTCCGCGAACCGGGACTGACCCACAAGGGCGACCTCGCCACCGAATCGAGCGCCGCGGTCGCCGGCGGCATCACCAGCTTCATGGAAATGCCGAACACCAAACCGGCCGCGACCACCCGCGAAGGGCTGGCCGCCAAGTACGATCTGGCGGCCGGGCGCGCGCATGCCAACTACGCGTTCTATTTCGGCGCCGCCAATGACAACCTTGAGGAAGTGCTGCGCCTGCAGCCGGACGAGGCCTGCGGCGTCAAGGTGTTCATGGGCGCCTCCACCGGCAACATGCTGGTCGACAATCCCAAGATTCTCGCCTCGATCTTCTCGCAGTGCCCGTATCTGATCGCCACGCACTGTGAGGACACGCCGACGATCCTCGCCCTGGAACAGGAATACCGTGAACGCTACGGCGACGATGTGCCGTTCTCCGCGCACCCGCTGATCCGCTCGGCCGAGGCCTGCTACAAGTCCACCGAACTCGCGGTCGGCCTGGCGCGCCAGTACGGCAGCAAACTGCACGTGCTGCACATGACCACGGCGCGCGAACTGGAGTTCTTCGAACCCGGCCCGGTCGCCGGCAAGCAGATCACCGGCGAGGCCTGTGTGCACCATCTGTGGTTTTCGGATGAGGACTACGATGCGCTCGGCGCGCAGCTCAAGTGCAATCCGGCCGTCAAGACCGCCGCGGACCGCGCGGCGTTGCGTGAGGCGGTGGTCGACGGCCGGCTCAACATCATTGCCACCGATCATGCACCGCATACTGCCGACGAAAAGGCGCGCAAGTATTTCGCGGCGCCGGCCGGCTTGCCGCTGGTTCAGCATGCGGTGCTGATCGTGCTGGAACTCGTCAAGCAGGGGGTGTTCGATCTGCCCACAGCGGTCGAACGCATGAGCCATGCGCCAGCGGCACGCTACGGCGTGATCGATCGCGGTCATATCGCCGAAGGCCAGTACGCCGACCTGGTCTTGGTCGATCCTGACGTGCAGACGCACGTCGAGGTCGACAAGCTCTATTACAAGTGTGGCTGGTCGCCGCTGGAAGGCCAGGCGTTCTCGCATCGCGTCGTCACCACCTGGGTCAACGGCGAGGCCGCTTATCATCTGAATCAGCTCGCAACGCACGCGCGCGGACAACGTCTGCACTTCAGGCAGTGAACCCACTGGACATCCCGGCCGCACAAGATGTGCTCGACGCGGCGCGGCGCATCGAGAATCGCGTGCGACGCACACCGGTGCTCGACGATGCCGGTCTGGATCAGCTGAGCGGCGCGCGGCTGCACTTCAAGTGCGAGAACCTGCAGTACGGTGGCGCGTTCAAGTTGCGCGGCGCGATGAATGCGGTGTGGTCCCTGAGCGAGACCGAGGCATCCGCCGGCGTGGCGACCCATTCGTCGGGCAATCATGGCGCCGCCCTGGCGCTGGCCGCGCGCTCCCGTGGCATCGCCTGTCATGCGGTGGTGCCGGAAGGCGCGGTGCGCAGCAAGCTCGACAACATCGCCGCGAACGGCGCCACGATTCATCGCTGCGCGGCCAACCAGCAGGCGCGCGAAGCGGGCCTGGCACTGGTACTGGCGCAGACCGGCGCGGTGCCAATTCCACCGTTCGATGATGCGCGGGTGATCGCCGGCCAAGGCACCGCGGCACTTGAATTGATGCAGGACGTTCCAGGGCTCGAATGCCTGGTCGCGCCCGTCGGCGGCGGCGGCCTGGCGGCCGGAACCGTACTTGCCGCCGGCCTCGGCTCACCGACGCCGCTGGTCTACGCGGCCGAGCCAAGGGGCGCCGACGACACCTGGCGTTCGCTCAGCAGTGGTGTGCGCGTCACCGAGCAGGTGCCCGCCACGATCGCCGACGGGCTGCGTACCACGGTCGGCGTACGCAACTTCGAGATCCTGCGCGGCGGGCTCGCAGCCGTGCTGTGCGTGGACGAACACGAGATCATCGCGGCAATGAAGCTCGCCTGGTCACGCCTGAAGCTGGTGATCGAACCTTCGTCCGCGGTCGCACTGGCGGCGATTCTGCGGCACCGCGAGCACTTCGCCGGCCGCCGCGTCGGTGTGATTCTCAGCGGCGGCAACGTCGATCTGGATCAACTGCCCTGGTTGACGCAACAACGGCCGAACTAGGCCGACATCGCGACCGGTTCGGCCTGAGCGTCGCCCACATAGCGCGGCCATTGCTGCTCCGGTTGCGACGTCTGCGGCTCGAAGACCGCAATCGGGACACCGTCCGTCACCACCTCATCGAACCCCAGGAACCGGGCGACGGTCGGCGCGAAGTCCTCGGCACGCACGTCCGGCTGCGGCCCCGTCGCAGACACGCCAGGTCCGCAGGCATAGAAAATTCCGTCCGGCGTATGGTCTCCGGTGCGGTTGTCGACGGCTTCCTGTGCGATGGTTCCGATCCGCTCGGAGCGAACCAGGCGGATTGGCGCCCGCCGATTCCAGCGCACCAGCACGTCCGGCAGCGCATGGACGTGATCGCCATGGTAGTGCTCGCGGGTCACGATCACGTCGTCGACCAGTGGCTCGCCGGTGTCCACGTTGACGACCTCGCGCAACTGCTCGCAGATCTGCTTTACCAACGCCTCGTAGTCCTGCGGTTCGACCTGCCCGTGGCACTCTCGGCCTTTCAGATTGATGCGGATGCCGCCGCTGGCATTGTTCGCATAGACTTCAAAGAAGCGACGATTGGCGTGATCTCCCAGAAAACGCGGCGCGTGCAGCTTGCCGGAGAAGGGCTTGCGCACATGACGCAGCCGCGCCCGCCATTCCACCGGCATACGTCGCCAGAAGGTACGCAGCTTGGTCTTCACGGAACGCGCACGCATCGCCGGACGGCCTCGATCCAGCGCGAGCAGAATTCGGTCGAGCAGGCCTGTTCCGGTGTATTGCGGACCCATACCGTGGCTGCCGAACAGCAACACGGTGGTGTCGTCGTCCACCGCTTCCAGCATTCGTCCAAGGCTGCGGTCGAAGGCTCGATAGCAATCGCGCAGTGGTTCACCGAGCGCCGCCTCCAGCTCAGGCCGATAGTCGGGATGGGAGCGATCGTTGACGTGCCACAGATGATGGCCGGTGCAATGCAGGTCCATCGACGCGATCAGGGCGAACTGCCAGTCGCCCTCGCTCAGCAGACGACTGGCCAGCTCGCCGCGCTTTTCGATGCGCGTCAGATAGCGTCCCAGGAATTCACGATAGTCCTCGATGGACTCGGGTGACAGGTCATCGCACATCACCCCACCGACAGGATCCGGCCCGACCTGTGCCAGTACCTCGTCGCGTAGCGACTCGGGCACCGTTCGAAGGCGGAACTGCTGCCCGTTCGCAGGCACGTGGCCGCCCCAGTCAACGACCATGCGCCCACGAATCGCCGGATCCGCGTGCATGTACGGAGGGTCCAGGAGAAGGCAGTCCAATCCCTGGTCGGACAGCTGACGCCAGAACGGCGGAGGCGTCTGCTCCGCCTCGTACCAGCGGGTCTCGTAGTCGCCGGGGTCGAAATAGCGGCGCCCGTCGTACTGTCTGAAATTTCCGGGTCGGAGCCCGGCATGGAATACCGGCCAGACGGCACCGGCCTCCAAAGCGTAGGGATTGACGACCCGACCCCAGCAACCGCTCTGCTTCATCGCGGCGAGGTTGGGCATATCGCCTGTCGACATCCAGCGCTCGAACAGGTCCACACTGCCGGCATCTACGCCGACGATCAGCATCTTGGGCACGGTGCCCCCCTTTTTCATGTTTCGCCGCCAGGCGGCGCCGGACAACTCCCTGTCCGCGTTCTTCCACGATTCCGCTGCACCGAGGCAGCAGCTGCGAAAGCACGGCTCGTCGACCTGCTTCGATCCGGCCCCATAAGGCCGTCATGAATCGGTCAAGTGCCCTCAATTCAGCCTAGAAGCGACTGAACATGCCATGAATCCATTATTTTCATGGACTTGGAGGTGACAAAAAAGCACCCACGTTAACGGCCATGCCGCAAGCGGCGCCCCGCAAAATGAATCTCCTGCGTCATGGCCGTTCCCCTCACCCACCGCTCGCAGTCGCGAGCGGTCCCCCTCTCCCGCAAGCGGGCGAGGGTAGGTCGGCATCACGCCGCGCGTGATTCACGTTAACGGACATGGCGACTTTCGCCGCCCCTGATGATGAAAGAGACTGGGAGGTGGAAGGCGGCGGAAGGAGGTTGCGCATTGTTGTGGCGGCTTGATCCCGACGTTAACGTAACCCGCCGGACCGACTCGCACCCCAGATTGCTTCCATCGAGAGCGCACGTTAAAACGGCCGTGGGCGATTGAAGTCGCCTTCAGGCATCTTCGGTCCGACATCCGCCGCCTTCCACCTTTTGAGGATATTCAAATCGGAGGGGGTATGGAACTGATTTCGATCTACAAGCGGGTGATTGGACTGGACGTGCATCAGGCGCAGATCACGGCGTGCGCGATC
>JAHZLQ010000038.1 GCA_022599775.1 Gammaproteobacteria bacterium | reverse complement strand
TGAATCGTCTGCGGCTTGGCCGCCCCCCCCCCCCCCGCGCGCAGTCGCGCGCGGTCCCCCCTCTCCCGCAAGCGGGCGAGGGTAAGTCGGCATCACGCCGCGCGTGATTTACGTTAACGGCCATGCCGCGAGCAGCACCGATCAGAATGAATCGCCTGCGGCATGGCCGTTCCCTCACCCACCGCTCGCAGTCGCGAGCGGTCCCCCTCGCCCGCAAGCGGGCGGGGGTCGGTCGGCATCACGCGGTGCGGGATTCACGTTAATCATTCCGCAAGTGAATGGAGCTGTTGCGGCTCGACAATCGGACAGGCATTGCGTTCGCCACGGAAACGTGCGGAGGCTTCATAGGTGTCCTTGCGCACTCGCATGACGGAACCCAGCGGCCTGTGCGCAGCCAGACCATGCCAGGGACTGAAAGCCATGCGGTCATCCACCGCCGCCGAGCGCGCTTCGCTCCAGCTTGCTTGTGAAGGCACGGTGATGCGGCCCACGGTGATGTAGGGGCTCTCGTCCTCGGGCCAGACCACGGAAGCGTCTTCGATCGGCATCGATTCCAGATTGGTGCACAGTTGCGCGCGCAGCTCCCACTCTGCGCCGTGTTCGGCAAAGTAATCGCGCAGCGCATGGCGCAATCCGTCGGGCTCGCCCAGCAGCTTCAGTGTCTCGCCTTCAAGTCGGGTCATCGCTTGCGCCGTCGGCACCGCGGCGAGCTTCACCATGTACTGTCCATAGCGCAGCGGCGCTTGGCTGTAGTAGGCGTCAGCCAGCGGATGGGTTTGCGGCTGCCCTCCCATGGTCTTGAGTGTGGCGCTTTCGCCGCCGGCCGCTTCGACCAGGGTCTCGGCACCACGCAGCGCGGCGGACAGCACTTTCTTGCCGGTTTCTGCGCGATCCGTGGTTGCCGCGAGCAGCTTCAGACTCTTGAGGAAGGTCTTGGCATCCGGCGCCGAAAAGGCGGGCGCATTGACCAGCACGAAATCTTGTGTGCGGTCACTTTCAGACCCTGGCAGACGCTCGCCTTGCACGCCGCCGACCTTGATGGCCAGGCCGCGCGGGACCGATACGCTGTCTGCGAGCACATCGCCCGGGATCGTGGACAATCGAAGCACCACCGGATAGCGGGCGGTCTCCGAGAACAGGCCCTGCCGCAGGATTTCCGGCAATGGCTCGATGATCTTGAGTTCGCCTTCAAGCAGGGCGTGGCTCTTGGCGTGCACCCCGCGTTCGGCGTGTCCGGAATCCCGGTATACGGTCCGGCTGATGGAAAGCAGGGTATCGACCAGCTCGCGGATGCTGTCCTGCTCATCGGCAGACAGCTGCTCGACCTGATCGGAGTACGGGACGGGGCGAGGCATTTCGGATCGGGGATTCAATGTACATCTCCTGAAAAGGTGTTCGATGTATGGCGAACCTTGTCGGCGGTATGCGGAACGCTCGTCTCGCGCGGTGTGGTGTTGGACATGCAACGCCTTGCGCATTCGGCGTGCCCGGCGATATCGACGCCAGTCGAAGTCCGGATGAAACGACATGAAGTCCGCAAACCCTCGGTACGGCCGGCTCACCCGCTATGACGACCGATCGATTACGCCGGTAGAAGCGTCACAAGGTCCGGAAGCGCCCGGCACGGCCGTGCCTGCGTATTGCAGGATGCCGCCAATGACTCCTGCAAGTTGCGACCGCACGTGCTCAGACGGCCCGGTGGTAGATCGTCATACGATCCTCGCGCGCGAAACCCACCAGGTTGACGCCGGCCTGTTCGGCAATACGAACAGCCATCGCGGTGGGGCCGGAGATCGCCGCGACGGTCGTACAGCCGAGTTGAGCGGCCTTGTGCACCAGTTCGTAGGAGGCGCGCGAGGTGACCAGCAGCACGCAGGGACGCAGCCCATGCCGGATGGCGGCGCCGAGCACCTTGTCGACCGCATTGTGGCGACCGACGTCCTCGCGCGCGATGAGGGCGCCGCCAGCGACCAGCAGACCGGCCGCATGCACCGCGCCGCTGGCAGCATTGAGGGGTTGCTGGCGGTGCAACAGCGAGAAAGCATCGAGCAAGGTTTGGCGTTGCGGCGGTGCCGTACTCGCGACCGTGCGTACCGGCCGAATCGCTGCTTCCAGATCCGCCGTGCCGCAAAGCCCACAGCCGGTCCGGCCGCCCAGTTTTCGGTCCCGCCCTGCAATGGCGGCAAAACGATGTTGCGGAATCAGCATCTGCAGTGAAATCCCGCTCGCCAGATGCAGGCAGTCGACGAGTTCAATCTCACGCGCCTCGCCGACCAAGCCTTCGGACAGGCTGAAGCCGACAGCGAAGTCGCCGAGATCTTTCGGGGTGGCCATCATCACGGCGTGCGAGCTGCCGTTGTACACCAGAGCCACCGGAACTTCCTCGGCTAGTGACTCGATCGATTCCGAATAACCGCAGGAATCCTCCCGGACGGCCGGCACTCTCGCCAGCGCCTCTGTCGAACCCGACTCATTGGCGGCCTGCCACCAATCCGGGAAACGGCGAAGGGATTCAGTCACATTTCAGTCTCGACAACTAGGGTGCTTCGAAAGCCTGGACGGCCATCGCTTAACCAGGGATTGCCAAGGAAATCATCATGGAAGACCCAGCACGCTGCACGATCGAACTCGACGGTCGGCCGCTGCAAGGTAAAACCGGCGAGCTGCTCGTCGAACTGATGAACTCGAATGGGGTGGATGTGCCGCAGGTCTGCTATCACCAGGCACTCGGCCCGCTGCAGACCTGCGACACCTGCTGGGTCGAAGTCGACGGACAGCTCAAACGCAGTTGTGCGACGACGGCGAACGACGGCATGAAGGTCACCAGCCTCGACGATGCGAGCCGGGCTGCACGCGAAGAAGGCATGGACCGCCTGCTCGCCAAGCACGAGTTGTACTGCACCACCTGCGAGAACAACACCGGCGACTGCAAGCTGCACAACACCTTCGCCGACATGGATATTGCGATCCAGCGCTATCCGTATGCGCGCAAGCCCTACGAAAAGGATGCATCCGGTCCGTTCTATACCTACGACCCCGATCAGTGCATTTTGTGCGGACAGTGCGTCGAGGCCTGCCAGAATGTCGAGGTCAACGAAACGCTGAGCATCGACTATTCCTCGCCCGACCCACGCGTGCTCTGGGACGGCGGCAAGCCGATCGGCGAGTCGAGCTGCGTCGAGTGCGGGCACTGCGTGACGGTCTGTCCGTGCAACGCCTTGCTCGAAAAATCGATGCAGCCGGACGCCGGACCGTTCACCGCGATGCCGCAGCGCCTCAAGCGACCGATGATCGACCTCATCAAGTCGCTGGAGGAAACGGTCGGTGCGCCGCCGATCACCGCACTGTCGAAAATGGATGTGCAACTGCGACAGGCGGAGATCAAGAAAACCAAAACGGTGTGCACCTATTGCGGCGTCGGCTGTTCGTTCGAGATGTGGACGCGCGACCGGCATCTGCTGCGCGTGCAGCCGACGATCGACGCGCCCGCCAATGGCATTTCGACCTGTGTGAAGGGCCGCTTTGCCTGGGACTTCATCAACAGCAAGGAGCGCCTGACACGGCCGCTGATCCGCGAGGCGGGTGCGGATGGCGCCCGTTTTCGCGAAGCGTCCTGGGACGAGGCGCTGGATCTCGTCGCGCGGCGCTTGCTCGAAATCCGCGACATGCACGGCCCGGACAGCATCGGCTTCATCGGATCGAGCAAGGCCAGCAACGAGGAAGCCTATCTGACGCAGAAGATCGCGCGCCTGATCATCGGCACCAACAGCGTCGACAATTCCTCGCGCTACTGCCAGAACCCGGCGACCAAGGGCCTGTTCCGCACCGTCGGTTACGGCGGAGACGCCGGCTCGATCAAGGACATCGAAAGCGCCGATCTGGTCGTCCTGGTCGGCAGCAATATCGCCGAGAACCATCCGGTGATCGCCTCCAAGGTCAAGCGCGCGCACAAGCTGCGCGGCCAGAAGCTGCTGGTGATCGATCCGCGCAAGCATGAAATGGCGGAACGCGCCGACATCTATCTGCGCAACCGGCCGAGTTCCGACCTCGCGCTGGTCTCCGCGCTGACGCGCTACATCCTCGACCACGGCCTCGCCGACGAGAAATTCCTCGCCGAGAAGGTCAACAACGTGGACGCCTACCGCGAATCGCTGGCGCCGTTCACCCTGGAGATGGCCGAAAACCTGTCCGGCGTGCCCCAGAATCAGCTGATCGAAGCCGCGCAGATGATCGGCCGCGCCGGCAGCGTCTGCCTGCTGTGGGCGATGGGCATCACCCAGCACAGCCAGGGTGCGGACACCAGCACCGCGCTATCGAACCTGTTGCTGGTGACCGGCAATTACGGTCGGCCCGGCACCGGCGGCTATCCGATGCGCGGCCACAACAATGTGCAGGGCGCCAGCGACTTCGGCTGCCTCAAGAACGTCTATCCCGGTTACGAGTACGTGGATCAGCCTGCGGTGCGCGAGAAATGGGCCAAGGCCTGGGGCGTGCCGCCGGAGGCCCTGTCGGACCACTTCGGGCTCGATAATTTCGAGATGGTGGCCGAAGCCGGCAAGGGCAAGGTCAAGGCGATGTACGTGATCGGTGAAGAAACCGCGGTTTCGGATTCCAATGCCGCGAGCACGGAACACGGCTTCGAGAACATCGATTTCCTGGTGGTGCAGGACATCTTTCTGAGTCGCACCGCGCAGTTCGCGGACGTGGTGCTGCCGGCCTGTCCCAGCACCGAAAAGGATGGCACGTTCACCAACACCGAACGCCGCATCCAGCGCTTCCATCAGGTCATGCCGCCGCTCGGCGACAGCCGCCCGGACTGGCAGATCCTCAGCGAGCTGGCCGCCCGCATGGGCCACGACTGGGGCTACACGCACCCGTCGCAGATCATGGACGAGGTTGCCGGCATCGCGGACCTGTTCGCTGGCGTCAGCTACGAGCGGCTCGAACGCTGGAAGTCGCTGCAATGGCCGGTGGCCAAGGACGGTACGGACACGCCGCTGCTGTACACCGACGGCTTCCAGTTCCCGGACGGCAAGGCCAGGCTGCACCCGGTGCAATGGCGAACCCCGGCCGAAGAAGCCGATGCCGAATTCGATCTGATGCTCGACAACGGCCGCATGCTCGAACACTTCCAGTCCACCAACCAGAGTGGCCGGGACGGCGGCACCAAGCCGATGTCGCCAGACTGGTTCGTCGAAATCGGTCCGCAGCTGGCCGCCGAACGCGGGCTCGAGGACGGCAGCTGGGTGCGTGTGGTGTCGCGGCGCGGCGCACTGGAGCTGCGTGTGGTGGTCACCGACCGCGTGGCCGGCAATACGGTGTTCATGCCGATCCACCACGTCAAACCGAACATGAACCGGCTCACCGGTGAGCACCACGATCCGGTGGTCAATACGCCGGCCTACAAGGAGACCGCTGTTCGCATCGAAAAGCTCGACCGGCCCGTCGGCGACCCTGCCCTGCCGTACCACAATTTCCGATATGGGCACCGCACTCCGAACGCTGGCCCCGAAGCCGAGCAGAAATGGCGACGCCCCGACTACGCCGAACCGCCGACGCCGCTGTCACGGCCTCAGAAGCAGTAGGAGCGAATCGAATGGCCAGACCCCTTCAGTACACGCCGCCTGCGCCGACGATCGAACCGGAGGCCCGTGAGGAACTCGATCGGTTGCTGGAGTCCCTGCATCGCCACGGCGCCTTGCGCCTCGCCAACGATCTGGTCACCGCGAACGCCGATCTCATGGAGATACTGGTACGCGGCCTCAGCCAGCCGGGCTCGCTCAATGCGATACAGAACCTGTGTGCGGTATTGATGAGCCTTTCGCAGATTGAACCCGCAAACATGTACAAGCTCACCGCCGCAATCCGCGATGCGGTGCAGCGCCTGACCCAATTCGATTCGACGGAACAGCACGACGCCGCCCCCGGCGTGACCGGCGCCTATCGCCTGCTGCACGACGATGCCCTTTGGAGCGCAGCCGCTCCGCTGGTGGAGGCGCTGAAGGCATTCTCGGACGGACTTGGCCGCGACGTCGACAAACCGATATCGAGCTTCAGCGGGAAGCAGACCCAGGGCTGAGCGCCACCGCGCTCTGAGCCGGACGCTATCCGGACGGCCCGACATTCTCCGCAGCGATCCAATTGCGCCGCAGCATTCACGTCTCAGACAGTGGACGGATGCATCCTGACAGCAGCGCTCGAGATGCAATGAGAGGTTTAGCCAGATCCTTCCTCGCCCGCCGCGCTGGGGCAGCTACCGGCGCCGATGATTCACCCTCGGTCATCAAGGAGCTATCGATGCAAGAGCAACCCACACCCCCGTTTTCCGATCAGGGCATTTCCCCGCCGGGGCACGAGCACGCGATGGCGCCACGTCCCCGATACGCCGCACCCGAGTACCGGGCGGCCGGCAAACTGAAGGACAAGGTGGCCTTGATCACCGGCGGAGACTCCGGCATCGGCCGGGCCGTGGCGGTGCTGTTCGCTCGCGAAGGCGCGGACATGGCCTTGGCCTACCTGCCACAGGAGCAGAAGGACGCAGAGGAAACCGCTGCGGCGATCGAGCAGGCCGGCAGGCGTGTTCTGCTGCTGCCAGGCGACCTCTCGGTGGCCGACTGCTGCCGGGAAACCGTGGCGCGCACGGTGGAGCATTTCGGCAAGCTCGATATCCTCGTCAACAATGCGGCCTATCAGCAACACAGGGACGGGCTCCACGAGATCGATGAGGCGCAGTGGGAGCATACGTTTCGCACGAACATCTTTGCGCACTTCCACCTTGCCAAGGCCGCCATCGGCCATCTGCCGCGCGGCGGCGCGATCATCAATACCGGCTCGGAAACCGGCCTGGAAGGCTCCAAGGGGCTACTGGACTACTCGGCCACCAAGGGCGCCATTCATGCTTTCACGAAATCCCTTGCACAAAATCTCATGTCGCAGGGCATCCGCGTGAACTGCGTGGCCCCCGGGCCGGTATGGACGCCGCTGAATCCCGCAGAGCGTAGTGCCGAAAGCACGGAACATTTCGGTGAAGGAACGCCGATCGGCCGCCCTGCCCAACCGGAGGAAGTGGCGCCGGCCTACGTGTTTCTCGCCTCCGACGCCGACTCTGGCTACATCTCCGGGCACGTGCTGCCGGTGATGGGCGGGCAGACGATCGCCGGATGAGTCCCTTGCGCAAACCGTCATCGCGCAAGCGCCCGGCTCGTCTACTGATGGTCCCTAGCCCCGTGAATGCGATTGATCATGAATCTGCACGGTAAGCACCGTCGGCCGCCCGACCCTGTCGAGCCCGAACGGACGGCCTTGATTCTGATCGATGTGATCAACGACATGGATTCGCCCGACCTGAGTCGCGGGTTCCTCGACGCAGCCGGTATCGCGGCCCGCCAGATTCGTGAACTGAAACGCCGAGCCAAAGCCGCTGGCATCCCGACGATCTACGCCAACGACCACTTCGGGAACTGGCGCGCGGAGTTTTCGGACGTCATCGCGCACTGCACACGCCCCGGGGTTCCTGGCAAGCCGATCTCGGAGCTTCTGTTGCCGCAAGAAGATGACTACTTCGTGCTCAAGCCGCGACATTCCGGTTTCTTCGGAACGGCCCTCGAACTGTTGTTGCAGCACATGAAGAAGGACACGCTGATTCTTGCCGGATTTGCCGGTGACGTTTGCGTCCTGTTCACTGCCCACGACGCCTATATGCGCGAATACGACTTGTTCGTGCCGCGCGATTGTATTGCCAGCTCCGAACCGGCTGCGAACGAGCAGGCGCTTCGGTTCATGAGCGACGTCGCCAAGGCCGATACCCGAGCCAGCAGTGCATTCGAATTCCCGGAGACCCCGAACCCAAGGGCGGCGCCTCCGCAGCAGTTCGAGGTATTGAATGAACGGGACGCACAGGCGGCGGCGCCCGATGCAGCTTCCCTGTGTGGCGAGGAAGACCCCGGCGCAGCCCTGGAATATCTCAAGGATCGCAGCTAGGAGCGTGGCGCCACGGGCAGGCGATCAGCCTTCCGGAGCGGCGGCATTGATCAGTTCCGGCGGACTGGAGGCCGGGAGCGACCTCGCCTGGTCAGCGCTGGGATAGTGTTCGCGCACGTATTCGTCGAGCACCTGCGGCAGTCCGGTATCCAGAGCGCGCTCGATCGCTTCGAGTATGCGCACATCGAGCAGGCCCTCTTCCCCGTCCGGCTCGGGCTCGCGGTCGTGCAGCAGGCAGTCCGAGAAATACTCCAGCTCTCCGGCAAACTGGTCGACCGCCGGGAACTCGCGATCCTGCGATGTCGAATCCTGGGTGATGCGCTGCTTGAGCGCGCCGAACATGTAGGCCGGAGACATTTCGATATTGCCGTCCGTCCCCACGATTCGGTACTCGTCGAGACTCTGCGCCGAATAGCAGACGGTGAACTGCGCCAGCCGCTCGTCCGGAAAGCGCAAGGTCACGGACACGGTATCGTGGAAATTGAAGTTCCGGCCCGGCGTATGGGTGCCCACGGCGTGCACCTCAATGGGTTCCGCCCGGAACAGCATGCGGGCCGCATTGATCGGATACGGCGCCATGTCCGCCACCGGGCCGGCCCAGAAGCCGCTCCGGGCGCGATGGTTTTCCAGTTCGACGTTCTGGCAGAACACGGAGGAGAACAAGCGCGGTTCGCCGATGGTGCCGTCGTGCGCCTTGCGCAGCGTGTCCAGCGTCGCCGGTTCGAAATGCAGACGATAGGCGAGCATCAGTTTGGCGCCCGTTTCACGCGCGGCGCGATTGATGCGTCGACATTCGCTGACGCTGATGGCCATCGGCTTCTCAAGCAGGACATGGATGCCGGCTTCCAGCGCACGGGTGGCATAGTCCACATGTTCCCGGTTGGGCGGCGAGATGTAGACCGCGTCGATCTCGCCGGAACCGAGCAGGTCCTCGTACTCGGAGTAATCATGGATTTTGGCGCCGTAGCGCTCGCCGAGTTCGGCGGCCTTGTCGGCGTCACCGGTCACGATGGCGCTGATGCGTGAATTGCCGGTCTTCGGTACGCCCGGCATGAACCGGGACTGGGCGACCCAGCCCGCGGAGACGACGCCGTAGCGGATGCGAGACGGTTCGGTCGATTTGCTGTTCATCAGGGCTCCTGTGGACAATGACTGAGGACACCCCCCGCTTCGGCATTGTCGGGGCGCAGGCGTGAACGGCTGCTAAATCATGCGATTCATGCTCGGCTCATTCGCGCCGCCCAAGCTCGATCCGATGGCTGTTCGAGTTCCATTCCAGACACTGCGGTGAGCCGCTCCCGATGATCGCCGAAATCACTGACAGCCTGTCCCTGACGGTGGTGAGCTTCGTTCTCTCCGGATTTGCAGTTCTGCTGGCCGGACTGAAGCTCACCGAAATCGCCGAACGGCTCGCTGCGCTGACCGGCCTTGGGCAGGCCGTGCTCGGCGCCGTGTTCCTGGGCGCCACCACCTCGCTGTCCGGCACCGTCACCTCGGTGACGGCGGCGCTGTCCGGCCAGGCCGAGCTGGCCTACGGAAACGCCATCGGCGGAATTGCCGCGCAGACCACGTTTCTGGTCATTGCAGACATGCTCTATCGGGGCGTCAACCTGGAACATGCCGCCGCCTCCGAGGAAAACCTGCTGCAAGGGGTCTTGCTGGTGGTGCTTTTGGCGATACCGCTGACCGCGATGTCCGGTCCCGGTGTGACCGTGCTCGGGCTTGATGTCGCATCGATCGCCATCGTGGTGATGTACGTCTTCGGCATTCGCCTGGTCTCCATGGCCCACGACTCGCCGATGTGGAGCCCGCGCCAGACGTCTCATACCGCGCCGTCCGAATCCGAGGAAGCGCCCGGGGCGGACAGCGGCCAGACTCACAAACTGTGGTTCTCGTTCTGCATCCTGGCTGCCATCGTCGCGGTCGCCGGCTGGCTGATCGCGCAGACGGGCATGGCGCTGGCCGAACGTACCGGCATCAGCCAGACCGTGGTCGGCAACCTGCTGACCTCCACCGTGACCTCGCTTCCCGAACTGGTGGTGGCGATTGCCGCAGTCCGGCGCGGCGCGCTGGCGCTGGCCGTCGGCGACATTCTCGGAGGCAATGCCTTCGACGTGCTGTTCCTGGTTCTTTCGGACATCGCCTGGCGCGAAGGCTCGATCCATCTCGCCGTTTCCGACAAGCAGGCGCTGTGGCTCGGTCTGAGCATCATCATGGTCGGCGTGATGCTGCTGGGCATGCTGCGCCGCCAGCGCCACGGAATCGCCAATATCGGCTTTGAAGGCGTGCTGGTACTGCTGCTCTACGGCGCCGGCGTCAGCATGATCGTGCTCGGCTGACGGCGGTCGATGCGGATCGCGGACGTGCAGGAACGATTCACCGGGACGGTGCCTGCCCCTGCTCGGCACTGCGCTCGTACATCTCCTGGACACTGCGCAGATCCGCGTACATCACGCCCCAGGCGGGCAGTCGCAGACGCATGCGGTCGGCGTCGTACTCGTGGGTGAAGGTGAGACTGGTCACCGGCCGCAGGATTTCAAACGGCGAAAGATCGAGTTCGACCGGCTCCTCGTTGATGTTGAACAGGCACAGCAGGCGTTGCTCGCGATACTCGCGCACCAGGGCCAGCACCTCGGGATGAATATCCAGCAATTGCGACTCGCCCGCCTCCAGGGCCGGCTGCAAGGTGCGCCAGTGCATCAGCTCGCGCCAGGTATTGAGCAGGGAACGCGGATCGGACTGCTGCACGTCCACCGCGCGCTCGCGATGCGAATCCGGAATCGGCAGCCAGGCCTGGTCGGCCGTCGAGAATCCGGCGAGATGGCCTTCGCGCGTCCACGGCATCGGCGTACGGGAACCGTCGCGGCCCTTCACATCCGGATACAGGCGCTTGCCGAACGGGTCCTTGATCTGATCGGCCGGAATGTCCTCGGGAATCCGTGCCTCGGGCAGGCCCAGCTCGTCGCCCTGCCACAGGCACAGGGCGCCGGGCAGCGAGATCAGCATGGCCGCCACCATGCGGTGGTAGTCCTCGGGATAGTCGCGCTCCGTGCCCCCCCAGTACGAGGTGGTGCGGCCATAGTCATGATTGCCCACGATCCAGCAGATCCCGCCCTTGCCGAAATGGGACAACGCCTTTTCGATGATCGTGCTCAGGCGGCTCGCACTGAGCGGCTCGCTGAAGTGCAAGGCGCTGTGATAGGCCAGATGCAGACGATCCGGCCCCTGCGCGTACTGCGCGGCCTGCTCGATCGTGTCTTCGCACAGCGTGACTTCGCCGAGCAGCATCGCCCCCGAGTATTCGTCACAAAGTTCGCGCAGCGGTTTGAGAAATTCAAAGGTCTCCTCGCGGCAGAAGCTGTTGACGAAGCAATGTTCGGCAGCCGGATTGGCCGGATCGATGCCGTCCGGCATTTTCGATCCGGATTCGCGCACCGGGTTGTCGCGCAATTCCTGGTCGTGGCAGTAGAAGTTCACGGCATCCAGACGCATGCCGTCGATGCCCCGATCCAGCCAGAATCGGGCGCGCTTGAGGATCGCTCTGCGAACATCCGGGTTGTGCCAGTTGAGATCGGGCTGGCTTTCGAGAAAGTTGAAAAAATAGTATTGCTGGCGGGATTCGACGAAGTTCCAGCCGGATTCGCCATTGAACGCCGAACGCCAGTTGTTCGGCGGCCCGCCGTCGGGCGCCGGATCGGCCCAGACATACCAGTCCGCGTAGCGGTTGTCGCGGCTCTTGCAGCTCTCCTTGAACCAGGGGTGTTCGTCCGAGGTATGGTTCCAGACCATGTCGAGCACGATCTTGATGCCGCGCTGGTGGGCCAGGGCCAGCAGGCGGTCGAACTGCTCCATCGTGCCGAAGGTGCCACCGATGGTGCGCATGTCGGTGATGTCATAGCCGAGGTCGTCCATCGGCGATTCGTAGATCGGCGTCAGCCAGATCGCATCCACACCCAGCGAATCGATGTAGTCGAGGCGCTGGATGACACCACCGAGATCGCCGGTGCCGTCGCCGTCGCTGTCCTGGAACGACCACGGCGTGATCTGATAGATCACCGCGTTCTGCCACCATTCGCCGCTGCGGCGCTCGCGTGCGTCATCACGCCAGCTCCAGGTGCGCCGGTTGAGCACCGGCTCCCGCCACCAGGTACGGCTGTCCATTTCGTCGCGCAGTGTCGTCACTGTCGGAGTCTCACGATTTCTGGCCATAGGACCCCTCGTTTTGTGCCGGCATGAATTCCCATTGCAGGGCATGGTGCGTCGGCGACACTGAATCGGGACTGTCCGTTGGCGGTCGCCGGAGGCACATCGGGCAGATCATGCGACGCCCGCCATGGCGCCGTTAAGTGCAGATTTGGCGGGCAACGCGTTCAATGCGTGTCGAGCCACCGCTTGCAAAGCTCGCGATCCAGGGCACTGCCGACTTGCCGATCGGTCTCGTCGACCAGACTCACGCAAGGCCCTGCTACCTCCACTGAAACCTGCAGAGGAGTTCGACCATGGCCGATACCGTCGGTGACTTCATCCTTCAACGACTGTCCGACTGGGGCGTCCAGCGCATCTTTGGCTATCCCGGCGACGGCATCAACGGACTGATGGGCGCGATGGGGCGCGCATCGGAACGGTTCGACTATGTGCGGGTGCGTCATGAGGAAATGAGTGCCTTCATGGCCGGCGCGCATGCCAAGTTCACCGGCGAGGTCGGCGTGTGCATGGCCACCTCCGGGCCCGGCGCGCTGCATCTGCTCGCCGGCCTCTACGACGCCAAGATGGATCACATGCCGGTCGTGGCCATCGTTGGCCAACAAGCCATCACCTCGCTCGGCAGCGACTTCCAGCAGGAAGTGGATCTGCAAGCCGTGTTCAATGATCTGGGCGACTACGTGCAAACGATCGTCTCGCCGAGTCAGGCGCGGCATGTGATCGATCGCGCGCTGCGCATCGCCCAGAGCGAACGCACCGTCACCGTGGTCATCGTGCCCAACGACGTGCAGATGGAAGACGCCGTGCCGAGTCCCGCGCGCGCACACGGCAACAACTATTCCAGTGCGACACCGGCGCTGGCACACCCGGTGCCCGATGAGAGCGAACTGCAGCGCGCCGCGGAGATTCTCAACAGCGGCAAGAAGCTCGCGCTGCTGGTCGGCGCCGGCGGGCTCAAGGCCAGCACCGAAATCGTGGAGCTGGCCGACCGGCTCGGCGCCGGCGCCGCCAAGGCGCTGCTCGGCAAGGCCGCGCTGCCGGACGATCTTCCCTGGGTCACCGGCTCGATCGGTCTGCTCGGTACGCGCGCGAGCTGGCACCTGATGAACGAGTGCGACACGCTGCTGATGATCGGCACGACCTTCCCCTACTCCGAATTTCTGCCCAGGGACGGACAGGCCCGCTGCGTACAGATCGATCTCGACCCGCGCAATGTCGGCATGCGCTATCCGAGCGAGGTCAACCTGATCGGCGACGCCGCCGAAACCCTGCATCGCCTGCTGCCGCTGCTGGAGCCGAAGCAGGACCGTTCCTGGCGCGAGGAAATCGAAGGCGAGGTCGCCAAGTGGTGGCAGGACGTCGAATCCAAGGCCATGGAGAGCGCCGAGCCGATCAACCCGCAGCGCGTGTTCTGGGAACTCTCGCCGAAGCTGCCGGACCGCAGCATTCTCTGCGGCGACAGCGGATCGCACACCAACTGGTACGCCCGCAACATCAAGATGCGGCCCGGCATGATGGGCTCGCTGTCCGGCAAGCTGGCGAGCATGGGCAGCGGCGTGCCCTACGCCATTGCCGCCAAGATGGCGTATCCGGACCGGCCGGTGCTGGCGATGGTCGGCGACGGTGCCATGCAGATGAACGGCAACGCCGAATTGCTCACGGTGCAGCAGTACTGCAAGCGCTGGAGCGACCCGCGCTTCATCGTCATGGTGCTGGTCAACCATGATCTCAATCAGGTGACCTGGGAGCAGCGCGTGCTTGCCGGTGACCCGAAATACACCGAGGCGCAAGACGTCATCGCCTTTCCGTATGCCGACTACGGCCGCATGCTCGGTTTCGAAGGCATACGCGTGGAAAGGCCGGAGGACATCGCCCCGGCCTGGGACCGTGCCTTCGCCGCCGACCGGCCGGTGGTGATCGAGTTCGTGACCGATCCCAATGTTCCGCCGCTGCCGCCGCACATCACCTGGGAACAGGCCAAGTCCTATCTCGGCGCGCTGGCCAAGGTCGATCCCGATCAGTGGGGCATCATCAAGCAGAGCTTCAAGCAGTACTTTTCCTGAGTTCGGAATGAGGTATTCCGAACCCAGAATCGACGGACTGCGTGTCCGCGGCTACCGCGTGCCCACCGATGCGGCGGAGGCCGACGGCACGCTCGGCTGGGACTCGACCGGAATGCTGCTGGTCGAGGTGTCGGCAGCGGGCCATCGCGGACTCGGCTACAGCTATACCGAGCCCGTTGCGGCGGCGGCCCTGGTACGTGACACGCTCGCACCGCTGCTGCACGAGCGTTGCGCTTTCGATCTGCCGGCACATTGGCAGACGATGCGCGCCGCACTGCGCAATGCCGGACGCCCCGGGCTCGGCATGATGGCGATCGCCGCCGTCGACGTGGCGTTGTGGGATCTCAAGGCGCGCCTGCTCGGCCTGTCGCTGGCTTCGCTCTGGGGCGTGGCGCGCGACTCGGTTCCGCTGTACGGCAGCGGCGGGTTCACCCGCTACGATGACGAGCGGCTTGCGCGCCAGCTCGGCGGCTGGGCCGAGCAGGGCCTGAGCCGGGTCAAGATGAAGATCGGCAGCGCACCGGCCGACGATCCGCGGCGCCTGCGCGTGGCGCGTGACGCAATCGGGCCGGACGTGGAGCTGATGGTGGACGCCAACGGCGCCTTCACGCCGCGCCGCGCGCTGGCGATGGGCGAAGCGCTGCGGGCCAGCAATGTGTGCTGGTACGAAGAACCGGTTTCGTCCGACGACCCGGACGGGCTTGCCTGGCTGCGTGACCGCGTGCCGCCGGCCATCACCATCGCGGCCGGCGAATACGGCTGGGAGCCGCAATACTTTCGCCGCCTGCTCGAATGCCAAGCCGTGGACGTGCTGCAGGCGGACGCGACGCGCTGCGGTTACACCGGCTTTCTCCGCACCGCGGCGCTTTGCGAGGCGTTTCAGCGGCCGCTGTCCGCGCACTGCGCACCTGCGCTCCACGCCCCGGTCTGCGCCGCCGCGCCACGCCTCGCGCATCTCGAATACTTTCACGACCATGTCCGCATCGAGTCCCGCTTCTTCGACGGACTGCCGGCGCTGCATCAGGGCGATTACCGCATCGACCCCAGCGCGGTCGGCCACGGCCTGAAGCTGCGCGAGGCCGATGCAGAGCCCTTTCGGGTCCCGCTCTCATGAACGCCGTCCTGCGCGAAAATCATCCGACCGAAGACCGGCTCGACAGGCTTGCAGCCCGGCTGCGCGAGCGCGTCGACGGCGAAGTCCGCTTCGATCGCGGCAGCCGCGCCCTGTATGCCACGGATGGCTCGATCTATCGCCAGGTTCCACTCGGCGTGGTCCTGCCCCGCAGCAACGAGGATGTGGTGGCCACGGTGGCCGCCTGCAAGGACGCCGATGTGCCGCTGCTGAGCCGCGGCGCCGGCACCAGCCTCGGCGGGCAGTGCTGCAACGCTGCGGTGGTGATGGACTTCTCGAAATACATGAACCGCGTGCTGTCGATCGACGCCGGGGCACGGCGCGCCCGCGTGCAACCGGGCTGCGTGCTTGATGCGCTGCGCAGCCAGGCCGGCGAACACGGCCTCACCTTCGGCCCCGATCCGGCCACGCACAGCCACAACACGCTCGGCGGCATGATCGGCAACAATTCCTGCGGCGTGCATTCGGTCATGGGCGGACGCACCGCCGACAATGTCGAATCGCTGGAAATCCTCACCTACGACGGCCTGCACCTGCACGTTGGCCGCACGCCGGAAGACGAGCTGGAGGCAATCATCCGTGAAGGGGGCCGCCGCGGCACGATCTACGCCGGCCTGCGGCGCCTGCGTGACGAATACGCCGAACGCATTCGCCGGAACTATCCGGACATTCCGCGCCGCGTCTCCGGTTTCAATCTCGATGAGCTGCTGCCGGAAAACGGCTTCAACGTGGCGCGCGCCCTGGTCGGGTCCGAGGGGACTTGCATGATCGTGCTCGAAGCCGAATTGTGCCTGCTGCCGAATCCGCGCCAGCGCTGCCTGCTGGTGCTCGGCTACGCGGACGTCTATCGCGCCGCCGACGCCGTGCCGGCGGTACTCGAGCACGATCCGATCGGGCTCGAAGGCATCGACGACACGCTGATCGAGGGCATGAAGAAGAAGCACATGCACGCGGCGAACCGCGCCCTGCTGCCCCGCGGCGGCGGCTGGCTGCTGGTGGAATTCGGCGGCGATACGCGTGAGCAGGCGGCCGAGCGCGCACACCGCCTGCAGCAGGCGGTGGATGAGGGCGAAGACACGCCGAGCAGCAAGCTGTTCGACGATCCGGTTGAAGAACACGAACTGTGGGCCATTCGCGAGTCCGCGCTCGGCGCCACCGCGCATGTGCCGGGCGAGCACGAGACCCATCCCGGCTGGGAGGACGCGGCGGTGCCGCCGGCGCACCTCGGCGACTATCTGCGGGACTTTCGTGCGCTGTTGCAGCGCTACGGCTACGCGGCCTCGCTGTACGGACATTTCGGCGACGGCTGCGTGCACTGCCGCATCGGCTACGAGCTCAAGACCGAAGCCGGCGTCGCGCAATGGCACGCCTTCCTCACCGAGGCGGCGGACCTGGTGGTGCGCTACGGCGGATCGCTGTCCGGCGAACACGGCGACGGCCAGGCGCGCGCCGAACTGCTGGGCCGCATGTACGGCGACGCCCTGGTCGACGCCTTCCGCCGCTTCAAGGGGCTGTGGGATCCGCGCGGCCGCATGAATCCCGGCAAGCTGGTCGACCCCTACCCGGCCCTGTCGAACCTGCGTTCCGGCCCCGACTTCGATCCACCGCTGATCGATTCGGCCTTCGACTATCCGGACGACCGGCACAGCTTCGCCACCGCCGTGAACCGTTGTGTCGGCATCGGCAAATGCCGCAAGCAGGAAGGCGGCGTGATGTGCCCCAGCTACCGCGCCACGCAGGAGGAGCGCCATTCCACGCGCGGCCGCGCGCGCCTGCTGTTCGAGATGCTCAAGTCCGGCCCGATCCGCGGCGGATTCCGCAGCAAGGACGTGCACGAGGCGCTGGATCTGTGCCTGGCCTGCAAGGGTTGCAAGCGCGACTGCCCGGTCGATGTCGACATGGCCACCTACAAGGCCGAATTCATGTCGCGCCATTACCGCGGCCGGCTGCGGCCGCGCGCGGCCTATTCGATGGGCCTGATCTGGTGGTGGAGCCGCATCGCCTCGCGGCTGCCGCGGTTCGTCAATTTCCTGCTGGGCGCGCCGGGCATCGGCGCCCTCAGCAAAGCGCTGGCCGGCATCGCGCGCCAGCGCCGGATGCCGAGCTACGCCCGGCAGAGCTTCCGCGCCTGGTTCGGCGCGCGCGAGCCCGTGGCCACGACCACGACCACGGCCGAGGTCGTACTGTGGCCGGACACCTGGAACAACCATTTCCAGCCGGAACCCTTGAAGGCCGCGGTGCGCGTACTCGAAGACGCCGGCTATCGCGTCCGCATTCCGGAGCAGGCGCTGTGCTGCGGACGGCCCCTGTACGCCGAAGGCCTGCTCGACCAGGCGCGCCGCCAACTCGGCGCGATACTCGACGCGCTCAACGAGCCGCTGCGCCGCGGCGTACCGATCGTAGGACTGGAACCGTCCTGCGTGGCGAGCTTTCGCGACGAACTGCCGCAGTTGTTTCCCGCCGACCCACGCGCCCGCGCGCTGGCCAAGAACAGTTTTCTGCTCAGCGAATTCCTGGACCGCTGCGGCTACGTGCCGCCGCGCCTGCACGGCAAGGCGCTGGTGCATACCCATTGCCATCATCACGCCTCGCTGGACAGCGACGCCGAGCGGCGTCTGCTGGACGCCACCGGGCTCGACATCCAATGGCTCGACCACGGCTGTTGCGGCATGGCCGGTTCGTTCGGCTTTCGTGCCGAAAGCTATGAGCTGTCGCTGCAGATCGGCGAACTCGGGCCGCTGCCGGCGGTGCGCGCCGCCGATTCCGACACATTGATCGTCACCAACGGCTTCAGCTGTCGCGAGCAGTTTGCCCAGAGCGCGTCGCGCGAGTCGCTCAATCTCTCGCAGCTGCTCGATCGGGCGCTGCGCGAACGCGGACGACGACTCGAACCGCTCGACCTTCAAGGAGAAACCCGATGAGAAACTTCGATGAGATCGGCAAGACCCGCTGGGTCATCGCCGAGGGCTGGCTGCCGCCCAAGGGGCCGCACCCCGAGGATCGCGCACTGGCCAGCCACGAGGCCGCCTGCATTCTCAACGCCGGTCCGCGCGATGCGCGGATCGCACTGACCGTATTTTTCGGTGACCGCGAGCCTGCCGGCCCCTTCAATCTGAGCGTGCCGGCGCGGCGCGTGCTGCACCTTCGTTTTGACGATCTGATCGAACCCGAGCCGCTGCCGCGCGAGACCGACTTTGCCAGCATCATCGATTCGGACGAACCGATCATCGTGCAGCACACCCGTCTCGACATGCGCACCGGCTCGCCGGCGCTGATGTCCACCGTCGCCTTCGGAGCGAGCTGAGATGGCACGCGTGGCCACACCGCGAACCGTGGTCGTGACCGGCGCCTCGGCCGGCGTCGGGCGCGCCGCTGCCATCGAGTTCGCCAGACGCGGCGCGCGCGTGGCGCTGATCGCGCGCGGGCACGAAGGTCTTTACGGAGCGCGCCGCGAGATCGAGGCGCTGGGTGCGCAGGCCCTGCTGCTGCCGCTGGACGTGGCCGATGCCGAGGCCGTCGAGGATGCGGCCGAGCGCGTGGAACGCGAACTCGGGCCGATCGAGGTCTGGGTCAACGCCGCGATGGCGACGATCTTCGCGCCGGTGCACCGGATACGCGCCGACGAATATCGGCGCGCCACCGACGTCACCTACCTCGGCACCGTGCACGGCACGCAGGCCGCGCTGCGGCGCATGCGTGCACGCAATCGCGGACGCATCGTCCAGGTCGGCTCGGCGCTGGCCTATCGCGCGATCCCGCTGCAGTCGGCCTATTGCGCCGCCAAGTTCGCGATTCGCGGCTTCACCGACGCATTGCGGGTGGAACTGCAGCACGAACGCAGCGCCGTGCAGCTGACGATGGTGCAGCTCGGCGCCTTCAATACGCCGCAGTTCGAATGGGCGCGTACGCGCATGCCGCGCCGCCCGAAACCGGTTGCGCCGATCTACCAGCCGGAAGTCGCGGCGCGCGGTATCGCCTTCGCGGCCGATGCCGGGCGGCGCGAGGTCTGGGTCGGCCGCTCCGCCGTTCAGGCCATCCTTGGCAACAAGCTGGCGCCCTGGTTTGCCGACCGCGTGCTGCGCAGCCAGGGCTATTCCGGGCAGCTCGACGAAGCGCCCCTGCCCGCCGACCGGCCCGACAATCTGTTCGAACCGGTGGTACGGGACCACGGCACGCATGGCCGCTTCGACAGTCGTGCCAAGGCGCACAGCCCGCAGTTGTGGTTCACGGAACATCGCCGGGCAATCGGCGCCGGGCTGCTGATCGGCGCTGCACTGTTGATTCCCGGTGCCGCGGCGTGCGCCTATCAGCGCCGCAAGACGCGCGCGCCGAGATCCACCACCGACGATCCCGCCAACGCGTTCGCCGGCGATCGAAAACCGGCGCGGCGGCTGCGCGAATCCTCCGACGGTCTCGGACGCGACGCATGAGCCGGGATCTGCATCGTCGCGCCTGGTGGAACCTGCCGATTCTCAACCTGCGCGCCTGGACCTGGCGCGACGCGCGCAAGATCGTGCACAAGGGCGAGTGGTACCAGAATGCCGTGATCTACCAACTTTCGTCCTGGGGCTTTCAGGATTCCGACGGCGACGGCAAAGGCGACCTTGCCGGCATCGTGCGCCGGCTCGACTACATCGCCTCGCTGGGCGTGGACGCGATCTGGCTGACGCCGATCTACCCCTCGCCCGGCACCGACTTCGGCTACGACGTCAGCGGCCTGCGGGGGATCAACGAAGCCTTCGGCAGCATGGACGAGTTTCAGCGACTGCTGCGTCTGGTTCATCAACGCCGCATCAAGCTGATCATGGACATGGTGTGGAACCACACTTCCGACCAGCATCATTGGTTTCTTGAAAGCCGCAGCAGCCGCGACAATCCAAAGGCGGACTGGTACGTCTGGCGCGACCCGGCACCGGACGGCGGGCCGCCGAACAACTGGCGCTCGGTGCTGACCGGCGGCTCGGCCTGGCGCTACGAGGAATCGCGCGGCCAGTACTACCTGTTCAACTTCTATCACATGCAACCCAATCTGAACTGGTACCACCGGGAAGTGCGCGACCAGATTCTGGACGTGGCGCGTTTCTGGCTCGACCAGGGCATCGACGGCATGCGCCTCGACGCCGTCAACTTCTATTGCCACGACCCGCAGTTCCGCGACGATCCGCCGCGCGCTGCCGAGGACGGCAAACCGGATGGCATCGACCTAAACCTGCCTGCCGTCGATCTCAAATTCGTGCACAGCATCAACCAGCCCGAAAGCTTTGAGGTGGTGCGCGAACTGCGCGCGCTGAGCAACGATTATCCCGGAACGATCCTGCTGGGCGAGGTCACGCTGAGCGAGGACTCCATCGCCACCGCCGCCGACTTCGCCCAGGGCGACGATCGCCTGCATCTGGCGTATCACAGCGGCCTGATCTCGGATGAGCCGATCACGGCGGCGCACCTGCGCCAAGTCATCGAGAAAACCGCACACCACTTCGCGCGCGGCGGCGCCTGCGCCATGGCCGGCAACCATGACTACGGACGCATGCGCTCGCTGTGGAGCGGTACCAAAACCGAATCGCCCGATTCGTTCTTCAGGATGATGGCGGCCGCGCTGCTGACGATGCCGGGCGCGCTGTGTCTGTGGCAAGGCGACGAACTGGGGCTGCCGGAGGCGCGCATCCCCGAGGATATTCCGCCGGAACGCCTGCGCGACCCGGTGGGACGGCGTGAGTACCCGCAGCACAAGGGCCGCGACGGCTCGCGCACGCCGATGCCGTGGGACGACCGTCTGCCGCAGTTCGATTTCACCGATGCCGATCAGGCCTGGCTGCCGATTCCGGACTCGCACCGTTCCCGCTCGGTGCGCCGCCAGAACGCCGATCCGGATTCCCTGCTCAACACCTGGCGCGAACTGCTGTACTGGCGCGTCGGGCAGCCGGCGCTGCACGCCGGGACGATGCAGGTGGCGGATGTGCCGGAGCCCTTGTTCGGAATGGTCCGTGAGTACGACGAACAGCGCCTGCTGTGTCTGTTCAATGTTTCCGCCGACACCGTCGACGCCGACCTGAGCGGCTTCGACGAACCCATTCCCGCACGCGGCCTGAGCTTCGATTTCGAATGGTCACCGCAGACACGCGGCCTGCGCCTGCCGCCCTGGGGCATTTTCTTCGCGGACCTGTGGCACCCCAATAGCGGCGAGCCGCCGGATGGATCGGGTACCGGCCCGCGCGGGCGCAGAGAACCGGAACAGACCGAGTCCGCATTGACCGGAATCAGGTATTCGCCCCACTCGCTGTAGAGATAGCGCGCTGCGCGGTTCGACCGGACTGGTCTCGTGCAAGGCTGACGACAGTCCCCACACAGCGGTCCGGCTGGCGATGGCGGCGGGAGCCTTGCGCACCACCGTCGCAGGGTCTGTTTCGGCTGAGCTTCCTTGGCTGAGCTTTCCGACCCAGGTTCCTGCACATGAACGGCCGCGTTCAGTCCTCGCACATCACGCCGGCTTAGCCTGATTGATGCGGCAGCTCGACAGCGGCCGCACCATCACTACCAGCAGGAGCACACTCATGGCGGATAGACAGGAGCAGGATCGCGGACCCGGCGCAGAGAAGGTCGAATTGGAACATCGCCTGGACTCCAACGCGGACAAGACCAAGAAAGGCCTACAGCGGGACGACAACGCCAGCAATGAAGCGCCGGATCCCGACCAGCCAGCCGACCAGAGCACCGGGCGCGGACACAAGGCCCAGCAGGCACAACCGCATCGCTCAGGCCGGCCCAGCGGCGGCAATACCGTCGGCGGCCGTGCTCAGTATCAGGAGCGCTGAGGCGGCTCAGCGTGCTGGCCGACGGGCCTTTCCAAGCGTTTCGAGCAGCGCATAGATCACACGCTCGTCCTCTTCGAGCATTCGATCCGACGGCGAGCGCGTTGCCACGGCACGCGCTCGCTGCATCAGCTTCGAATAATCGCCTGCCATCCAGGCATCGAGCACCGCCGGGTGCACATAGCATTTGCGGCACACCGCAGCGGTATTGCCGAGCCGTTTGGCAACGGTGCGCATGACATCAGCGGCTGCGGTCCTCCGGGCATGTTCGCTGTCACCGCAGCTCGCTTCGGCCAAGGCATGTGCCGCCAACAAGGTGCCGGCCCAGGTGCGGAAGTCCTTGGCCGTGAAATCCGACTCGGTCGCGTCGCGCAGATAGTCGTTCACGTCCGAAGAGCTGATCGTGTGGCGCTTCCCCTCGTCGTCCAGATACTGGAACAGCGACTGGCCGGGCAGATCCTGAAGGCGCTTCACAATTCCGGCCAGACGCCGGTCGTCCACCGCGACCTCACGCGGCTGACCGCTCTTGCCGCGGAACGCAAAGCGCAGACGCCCGCCGTGAACGTCCACGTGGCGACCGCGCAAGGTCGTCAGACCGTAGGCGCGGTTCTCGTCGGCATAACGTTGATTGCCGACGCGGATCAGCGCGGTCTCCAACAGCCGCACCACGCTGGCCAGAACCTTGTCGCGTCCCAGACCCTGTTGCCTGAGATCGGCATCCACCCGCTTGCGCAGCGCCGGCAGCGCGTCGGCGAAATCGAGCAGTCGATCGTACTTGGTGTGATCACGCAGTTCGCGCCACAACGGATGGTAGCGATACTGCTTGCGTCCGCGCGCATCCCGTCCGGTGGCCTGAAGGTGGCCATTGGCGTCACGGCAAATCCAGACGTCTTCGTAGGCGGGCGGGATCGCCAGCTTGCGGATGCGTTCGAGAATTCTTTCGTCGCGCAGCGGCCGGCCGGACAGGCCGACATAACTGAAGCCCTTGCCGCGTCGAACACGCCGGATTCCGCGCTCCTGATCCGACACATGGATCAACCCAACACGACGCAGCTGCCGCGCCTGCCGAGGGTCCGCGACCCGGGCGTTCGAGTGATCCGGCAAACTCATCCGCCCTTGGAAGCGCTTACGTCCTGGGATCGTTCGCTGACGCGCCTTCATGCCTGACACTCGCCCAGTGGGGCCGTCCAGCGTAGTTGGTGCCGACTGAATCGCCCGGGAACAGACAGGCTCAGCCCGCAGGACGGGCAAGGAAAAGGCCGGTTGGACCGGCCCTTTCGTTTCAAGTCTTGCATGTCGCGGGGATCAGCCGCCGCCACCCTCGCCGCCTGCTCCACCGGCGTCAGAGCGAGCCATCGAGCCGCCATCGCCGTGTCCTGGCTGTGCGCGATGAACAGGATCGGACTCAGGGTTCGTTGCCCAGTCCTGGCCGGCACCACCCGGCGCCATGCCTTGCATCGGCGCTCCGTCTTGCTGCTCGCGATAAATCTCGTCGGCGTTGTTCACACCAGGCCCCATCTGTGGCAGGTAATACTCATCCTGCGTCAACATTCCGTCGCCGTTCTGATCCCGGTCGTCGAAGCGGTTCGCCAGATTCGTTCCCGGCGTCACTTCGTCGCGAGAAATCATGCCGTCACCGTTACGGTCCGTTGCAAGCGCGGCCGCCTTCGGCGTATCCGACGCGCCCATGGTGCTGTCGAGTTCACCTTGCGCCAATGCCGGACCAGCGCTCATACCTGTCGCCGCCAGAGCGGCCCAGATGATGTGCTTTTTCATAGTGCGTCTCCTTCACGATTCTGCGTGCTGTGGTAGAGACTTCACCTTAGGCGGCGGGCATTGAATTCACTGTGAACCCGACAGTTCAGCTTTATGAGTCTTGTGCGCCGACGAGCGAGCATCGCTCGCGGTTTTGTCGCATGCAACACGGGGTCGGCTGAACAGCTCATTGGTCGTCATTCACGCCGGCCCGCCTTGAAGCACGCCGCCGCTCCGAAGTGGCGGCACGAACATTGGGTGAAGCCGCTGATCGGCCGTATGTGATGCGTGCTGGAGAAGACGCCGCCCCACCGTGACGGGGTTGATGCTACCGCGAAGGCAGGCGCAAGGCTACGTCTGAAACAGCGTCAACAGCGGTTCTGGACCGCCCGGTCCGGACCCGCATGCCGGGTGGTGTGGGGAGGGCTGATTTAACGTCAGCCCTTCTCCGATTGGGCCTTGGCCACAAGCGGAAACTGTTCTGGATGCTCTATTGACTCAACCGCAAGTCAATATCGAGCTGTGGCCAGTAGAGATGCCTTGCGTGCGGCCACTGGACCTCTTGGATGGCGCCGGCAGATGCACTACGAAACCACGGGAAATGTGCAAACGACATGAATAGCTCTCTATTTCCCAGCAACAGCCAAATGCCGTGCTTAGAGATATGAGTGACTTCAGCTTCCGAAGTGCTCGTTCCAAGCGGTGTGGATGCGGTGCTCATGAGTTTTCACCAATTGCTCGGCCTGATGAAGCTGCTGGGCAAACAAGTAGGGCTAACGCCCCGGTTCGGCCGCGGGCCTGCCGCAGCGAAGATGCAAGCGGAGGCAGAACCGTCGGCTGGAACCGATGGTTGGACGACTCCGCCTTACGACATAAAGACTTCACGGATGACCTCGGGCCGTTTGGCAGCGATGGCCAGCAAAGACTGAGCAGCCCCGGATGGTTTGCGCCGGCCCTGCTCCCACTCTTGAAGCGTGCGGGTTGATACTCCAAGCACCTGAGCGAACTGTGATTGCGACAGGCCGGACTTGGCGCGTGCCTGTGTGACCTCGGAAAGCGTGATTGTATGGACCCGGCCTACCTTCTGAGACTTCATCTCCAACACGGAGGCCAATAGCTCTGCGCCAAGGTCTCGCTTGCTATCTCTGGCTTTCAACTCTTTCTCAGTCATGGGCATTGAGTGCCTCCTTAATCTTCAGTAGCACCTGTGGTGCAATGTTGTCCTGCACACCTTTGGCGTAGATGAGCAGCAAGTAAATGCGCCCATCTGGAATCTGGTTGTAATGGATGACCCGAACACCGCCACGTTTGCCCATGCCTGCTCTGGACCAGCGTACTTTTCTGCACCCGCCGGAACCTGGAATAACATCTCCCATTTCCGGGTGTGCCGCTATCCACGCAGCAAGGGCACCGCGCTCGTCTTCGGTCCAGTAATCAGGGCAAAGCTTTGAGAAGGTGGGTGTCTCTATGACGGTAAACATGCCACATCATACGTCAGAGACGTACAATCAGCAAGGCGTCCAACGCCCCGGTTCACCCGCGGCCCGCAGGCGGCCATCGCTGCGATATTCCACAGATTTTGAAAGCGCCACAAGGCGAAAACGCATCGGGTCGGCAGCGGGCTTGCATTGCGAATCCTTCAGGCGGGCCGAACTTCTGGAGCGGGGAACGCACCGACGCTTGCGAGATCGGCGTACTCGGTCTGAACCGAGCTGCCGCTGCCGTTCTGCGCTCGATCAATCCAGCCGTTTCAGCGCGGTCGTCAGCGATTGTCGACAGCGGTCGAAACCATCCCAGGGATCGCGCTTGAGCCGCTTGAAGCGGCTCGGGGCAGATTGCGCGTCGTACTTGGCCGCGCTGTCTAGCCGGCCGAGTTCCTCCCAGCGCAGCGGTACGGCCACCGGCGCGCCGGGACGGGCGCGCAGCGAGTACGAGGCCACGCTGGTGGCGCCGCGGCTGTTGCGCAGATAGTCGATGAAGATGCGCTGGTCGCGCTTGGCCTTGCTGGCCACGTCGACGTAGCGATTCGGCTCGGCCTTTGCGCAGGCCGAAGCCAGTGCGTGTGCGAAATCCTTGGCCGCATCCCAGTCGGCGGCCGGCGACAGCGGCACCACCACGTGCAGGCCCTTGCCGCCGGTGGTGCGCACGAAGGATTCGAGGTCCAGGGACTTGAGGCGATCGCGCAACATGCGCGCCCCTTCGATCACTCGCTTGAACGGCAGATCGTTCGCCGGGTCCAGGTCGAACACCAGGCGGTCGCACTGGTCGGGTTTGTTCGCGGTGGCGCCCCAGGGATGGAACTCGATCACGTTCATCTGCACCAGTTCCTCGATGCCCTCCACGCTGTCGACCATCAGGTAGTCGCTGCTGCCGTTCTTTTCCTCGATCGGCACGGTGTGCACGTGCTCGCCCATGCCCTTGCCGCGATGTTTCTGGAAGAAGTGCTCACCGTCGATTCCGTCCGGGCAGCGCAGCACCGACAGCGGGCGGCCCGCGATCTCGGCCAGCAGCGGCTCGGCCATTGTTCGGTAGTAGTCGGCGACATCGGCCTTGCTCAGGCCGGCGTCCGGAAACACCACGCGGTCAGGATGCGTCAGCTTGAGGTCGGCGACCTTGGCTACCGTCGGTTCGAGTTGCTTCACGGTCTTGTCCTCGCGCAGGGTCTTGAATGCGGCCTGGCGCAGCAGGCCGAGGCCGGCGATGTCGCGGTAGCTGACTTCCGCAACCAGCTCCGGGCGCACCCAGATCGGCTTGCCGGTTTCGCGTTCGGCCAGGCTGGCCTCGCTGACCGGCGGGGTCTTGCGTTGCAGCGTCTTCAGTTTCGCGGACAGCGAGCTCAGCAGCGCGTCCGAAAAGCCGGTGCCGACGCGACCGACGTAATGCCAGCCGCCGTCGGCATCCGGCTCTGCCAGCAGCAGCGCGCCGAAGCCGTGGCGGCTGCCCTTGGGCTCGGTGTAGCCGACGATGACGAATTCGTCCGAGTTTTCGCGCTTGATCTTGCGCCAGTCATCGCCGCGACCGGCGCGATAGGGACTGTCCGCACGTTTGCTGACGATGCCTTCGAGCCCGAATTTTTCGGCGGTGGCGAACACCGTGTCGCCGTCGCCGGCATGATGCTCGCTGTAGGCGAGCGCGCCGCGCGTCTTGCGCGACAGCAGTTTGCGCAGGCGCTGCTTGCGCTCGCTCAGCGGTTGCTCGCGCAGGTCTTCCCCGTTCAGGCGCGGCAGGTCGAACAGCTGATAGCTGAGCGACGCCTTGGAGCGCCCTGCGAGGCGGGCCTGCAAAGCATTGAAGTCACTGCGGCCGCGGCGCAGCACCACCAGTTCGCCGTCGAGTTCGGCATCGTCGGTGTCGAGTTTGCGCAGCGCCTCGACGATATCCGGCAGGCGCTCGGTCCAGTCCAGGCCGTTGCGGGACCACAGCCGGGGTTCGCCGTCGACGAGGGTCGTCAGCAGCCGGTAGCCGTCCCACTTGGGTTCGTGCAGCCATTGCCGCCCCTCGGGCGGCGTGCCCACAAGCTTGGCGAGTTGCGGCTCGAACGGCTTGGCCTTGCCGGCCGATTTCGCCGACGTGGATAGCCGCTTCGCTGTCCGCCCGGAGGCCTCGGGTTTGCCGGATTTGAGGTGTCCGCCGACATCGGTGAAATCGTCCGCCTCGCGTGCGCCGGCGTAGCGGTCGCGCCGCTTGATCAGCAGCCACTGCGGCTGCTTGCCGTTCATGCGCGTACGCACGAGATCCCAGCCGCCATGCAGCATCCGGCCGTCGAGCTCGAAACTGATATGGCCCTTGTCGAGCTGCTGCTGCGGATCGCCTTCGGGTGTCCAGTCGCCTTCGTCGAAGATCTCCACCTGGCCGGCACCGTAGTGGCCTTTCGGGATCTCGCCTTCGAAGCCGGCGTAGTCCAGCGGATGATCCTCCACCTGCACGGCCAGACGCTTGGTGCCGGGGTCGAGGCTCGGTCCCTTGGGGATCGCCCAGCTCTTGAGTACCCCATCCACTTCCAGGCGGAAGTCGTAGTGACGGCTGCTGGCGTGATGCAACTGCACCACGAAACGCGGCCGGCCGCTGCGCCGCGCGCTCTTGCGAGCGGCGCGCGGTTCGGGCGTGCCTTCCCGACGCTTTTCGCGATAGGTCTGGATGCTCATGCCGACTTGCTCCTCGCGGACTTGGACGATTTCTTGCCCGCGGCCTTCTTGCGCGTGCTGCGGCGACGAGTGTTGCCACGACTGCTGCGTCCCGCCGGCTTGCCACGGTTCTTCGACTTGAGGCTGTCGCGCAGCAAGGCCATGAAGTCCTCGTCGTTACCGGACGGCGGTGCTTCGTCCTCGATGTCTTCGGGCTCGGCTTCGCCCTCGTCCTTGACGCGCTTCTCGACCAGCTTGCGCAGTCGCTCGCGGAAGTCGTCGTGAAATTCGTCGGGCTGCCATGCGCTGCTCATGGAGTCGATCAGCTGCGCCGCCATGTCGATTTCCTTGCGCGTCAGCTTGAAGTCCGAAAGCTTGCCGGACGGAATCCGGTAGTCGCCCGGATCGACCAGCTCCTGCGGAAAGCGCATCAGCATCAACACCAGGGCATCGTCGTGCGGCATCAGCATCGCCAGGTGCTGGCGCGTGCGGATCACCACCTTGGCGATGCCGACGCGTCCGGTTTTCTTCAGGGTTTCACGCAGCAGCACGTAGGGTTTGTCGGCCTTGCGATCCGGCGTCAACAGGTAGGGCTTGTCGAAATAGCGCGGATCGATCGCCTCGCGTTCGACGAAGGTTTCCAGATCGATGGTTTGCGTGGCCTCCGGTGCCGCCTTCTTGATGGCATCCGAATCGATCACCGTGTAGCTGCCCTTCTTGTATTCGAAGGCCTTGACCACGTCCTTCCAGGCGACTTCCCGCCCGGTCTCGGAATTCACGCGCTCGTAACGGATCGGGCGTTTGTCACGCGAGTCGAGCATGCGGAAATGCAGATCGACGCTGCGCTCGCCCGTGTACAGGCGGATCGGCACATGCAGCAGGCCGAAGGAGATGGTTCCGGTCCAGATCGGTCTGGCCATGTCGCCCCTCATTCCGAGAAATGTCGCTACTTGCGCAGTCGTGCGCGCCAGCACACCGTCAACGCTCACGGCGCCGCTACCACATTAGCGCCGCTTCACTGAATCCGGCTCGAACAATGCCGCACGCCGACACCGACCGAGAGGAGCGATACGATCAGAAAGCTCAATTTGTACTGAATGGCGACGAGGGCTCGGCTGTGACCGCTGGTGCGTTCGTGACCCATGCCTAGGGCTCCCGCGACGAAAGTGTCCGCGTAGTCGGTTCGCTAACTTACGACATCCACTCTCGACCAGCTTCGGCCTACGAATAAAAGGCGCCGCCCTTGGAGAGGTGACCGCAGGGAGGGCGGCGAGAACAACCAGTCAGGGCCGTCGGCGCTTTTTTCAACCGGAACGACATTGCGCGGCCGTCCAGTTCACTCGGCGGCCCCAGGCTGGTATATCAAAACGTCTACACGGGTGGCATTTCCCAACCGCCTGCTTGTTGCTCAATCAGCGCCATCGCCGCCAGGGCGACGTCATCCCGCCACGGTCGCGCCACCAACTGGATACCGAGAGGCAAGCCCTTTTCCTCAGTTGAGGTGCCTGCCCTCACGACGCCAGCAGGCCAGCCCGTGGTGTTGTACTGACTCGTATAACTGAGTCCGCGACTCTGCTTGCGGACGAATTCCGGCGGCACCGGCCGCGGCGGTAACGCACGTGCGGGACAGACGATGAGGTCGTATTGCTTGAACCAGCCGAGTTGCTCGCTTTTGATCGCGTCCATCTCTTCACAGGCGGCAGTGAACTCCGCGCTGCTGATTACGGTTCCGCTGAGATTCAGCCCGGGCGACGCCTGACGAGTCCCGTACTTCCGGAGCATTCGCCGACGATTATCGCCACCACTGGCATTGCTGAATCGGCTGCGTGCATCCGCCAGCGTCTGCATCTTCGGCGGCATATCCCGTGTCAGCTTGCAGCCGAGCTTCGAAAAATGGTCGGCGCATCGCTCGACCAGTCCCTGTATCTCGCGCGTCGGATCAGTTACTCCGTTGCTCGTATAGTAGGCCACGCGCAGCTTCTTGAGCTCGACCATTTGCGGATTGCCGAGCGGCACCGGCACCATCGCCGCGTCGCGGCCATCTGGACCGGCGATGATCGGCAGCAACAGCGTCAGGTCTTCAACGTAGCGCGCCAGAGGACCGGTCTCCTGGAACGAGTCGTACGGTCCGCCGTAATCGACGATGTGCCCGGTACGCGGCACACGACCCAGCGTGGGCTTGATCCCCGCAATCCCGTTGAAATTGGCTGGACTACGGATCGATCCGCCATAGTCGGATCCGATATCGAAAAATGAGCCGCAGGCTGCAACGATGGCTCCAGCCCCGCCCGAGGAACCGGCCGGACTATAGGCTGTGTTGTACGGATTGTAGGTCTGCCCGTAGATCAGGTTGTAAGTGCCGCGCGCACCACCACCCAGAGTGAACTCCGGAGTATTCGTCTTGCCCAGCAAAATTCCTCCGGCCGCGCGCAGCCGCGCAACCACCGTCGCATCCTCACCTGGAATGAATGATTTGCGCCCCAACGTACCACCAGTGCTGATCACGCCCGCCGTATCGAACGAGTCCTTGATCGTGAACGGAACACCATGCAGCGGCCCCAGAATCTTGCCGGCGGCGAGTTGGGCGTCGGCTTCCGCGGCTTCGGCGAGAGCGCGTTCCCGGCATTGCATAACCACCGCGTTGAGCTTGGCATGAACCTCGTCGATACGCGCGTAACATGCCCTGACGACATCCACCGCCTTGAGCTGGCCGCTGCGCAGCTGGGCCGCGATCTGCGTCGCCGATTGGCGCAGCAACTGATCCGGCGCAGAAAGTGCACGCGGACTGTATCGCGTCAACGCGACAGCTGTTCCGGTCTTGGCCGCCGTACCCAAGAAGCTCCGACGTGTCAGTGTCGAAACATTCGCCGGCCGCCGCGCGCGCGCCAAGTCTGTGCTCATGTCATTGTCTCCGTTGAACGCCCGATGAAGGCGCTGCCCTTGTAGAGACTGCGGCAGGGCCCAGCCCCCCACCCCGCGCTCGGATGCTCCCGTAGATCTATAGCTCTATGCGGCGGCGAACGCCGGCGGTTGTCTGGTGTTAAAACCGGTTGCGTCCTGATAGGCCTTGGCCACAGCCAGCAATTCGGCTTCGCGATACGGGCGAGCCATGAAACTGATGCTGGTTGGCGTGCCTGCCGAAGTGAAGCCGTTGGGGACCGCCAGCGCTGGGTAGCAGGCCAGATTGGCCATGTTGAAATGATCACGGCTGCGGCTTGCCGGCGCATCGGTGGTGCGATTTCTCGGGGCGCCGTGCGTCGACGGTGCCAGATAGACGTCTACACCAGCGGTCGCGTGCGCCAGCTGTTGCATCATCATCGAGCGCAGGCGCTGCGACTGCAGATATTCCACGGCGGGAATCAGGCGGCTGGCCAGCATACGCTCGCCGCGCGACGGATTGGTCATCTGCTTGTATTGTCCGGAACGCAGGAGCTCATCATGGAAGACAGCGGCTTCGACGCTCAGGCGTAGCGATTCGGTCGGAAAGTCAGGCAGCGTAACGGGCGACAGGTCGAATCCCAACGACCGCAGCTGCTCGATGCTGTCATGATCGTTGCGCACCCATTCGGGATAACGATCCGCATCCGCGAACGCCTCCTTGACGTAGCCGACACGCACACGGCGCAAATCGAGGCCGGCGTCCCAATTGAACGGCAGCTCGGACACGCTCAGATCGCGACCGTCTGGCCGCGCAATCACGTTCATCACTAGGGCGCAGTCCTCAACGTCCCGACAGATAGGGCCGATGCGGTCTTGTGTCCACGATAGCGCCATGACGCCGTAACGGCTGACGCGACCAAAGGTCGGTCGCAGACCAGTCGCACCACAGCGGCCAGAGGGACTCAGGATGGAACCACTGGTTTCGGTGCCCAGTGCGAACGCGACACAACCCGCCGCAGTGGCGCACGCAGAACCAGCCGAAGAACCGCTGGACCCTTCGTCGAGATTCCACGGATTGTTGGTGCGCCCGCCAAACCATTGATCCCCCCCGGCCAATTCCCCAGTCGACAGTTTTGCCAACAGCACGGCGCCGTACTCACTGAGCAACCGGATCACTGTCGCCGTCTCGTCGATGACGCGATCCGAATATACAGCCGAACCCCAGGTGGTCTTGTGACCCTTGAACGCCATAATGTCCTTGGCGCCCCACGGAATGCCGTGCAACGGTCCCCGATAGCGGCCGGCGGCAATTTCGGCGTCCGCCTTTTTCGCCTGTGCCAGCGCCACGTCGTCAAGAAAGCTCACGACGCAATTGAGCTTTGGGTTATACCGGTGCAGCCGCGACAGATACATGCGTGTCAGTTCGGTGGAAGTGACAGCCCGCGTCCGGACCAGCTCGGCAAGTCGCCTCACTGGCCAGAACGCGATCTCCTCCAGATCGGCCGGACGCCTTAGGCCCGACACCTTGCTTGTTCGAAACGGCAGCTGCGCTCGCTCAACCCTCATGCCCGGTACCAGCGGGCTGAAATAGAACGGCGGTGCGACGTCGTTCGGTATCCGCACCGAATGCAGCGCCGTGATGCGCTCGAAATTCTCGTTTACCGACTCCGCAATCGTCTCGCAATCCGCGTCGCTGAGTTCGAGGCCAGACAGTGCCGCGGCCGACTTCATCATCCCCGGAGAGACCCTGCGCGTGCCGGTATGCTCCATTTGTGCCCACAGCACACCTGGCAGCAGGCTGGACCCCAGACCCAGTTGCGCGAAGCCGGTGATGAACCGGCGGCGCGACGCCGCGATATCGTTCATGCGTATGCTCGGTCCTTTCCGGGCCAGTCCTTAGCGTGGACGGACCGCCGCCGAGTCCACCCTACCCCGCTGCATTGCCGGGCGAGCCGATTGTTCAGATCGGGGGCTTCTTCCAGCCTCCCGAGCGGCTTTCGATATGCGCAGCCACAGCCAGACAAATATCTTCACGCCAGGGCGGCGCCACTACCTGTACGCCGATCGGCAGCGTTTTGTCGGACGAGCTGCCCGCTCGCACCACCACTACTGGCCAACCGGTGCAATTGAACACTCCCCGGTAGGACCAGCCGCGCTCGCCGGTTTCCGGCCCGTGCTCGGCGTCGATCAGCGCCGCGGGCGTGGCCCTCACCGGACACAGAAATACGTCATATGCATTCATCCACTGCAGCATCTTCGACTTGCACGCGTCCTGGTTCTCCCAGGCTTCGATCATTTCTGCGCTGCTCAGCGGTATGAGCTTCTCCATGCCGGCCTTGCGCGCGGGTGAAAAATTGTGCGTTCCCCATTTATCGGCCAAGCGCTTGTAGAAGGCACCTCCATCACCGCGTGACAGCTTGCCGCGTGCCTCGGTCAACGCCTTGAGCACATCCAACGGCGCATCTTCGGTGACCGATTCTGCAAGGTCCTGCATCCACTTCGCGGCCTGTCGTACGACGGCCTTGGTGTCCTCGCTGGTGGCGTCGCTGCCGGTCCCGCCATTGTCGGGGCAAAAGGCCACGCGCAAGCGTTTCAGGTCCACATCGGCCGGATCGCCCCAAGGCACCGGTGCGCAGGCGGCATCATGGAAATCCGGCCCAGCGATGATCGGCGTAATCAGGGCCAAGTCCTCGACGCGGCGCGTCATCGGCCCCAGTTGCTGCCACAGGTCGAAGATGCCGCCGTAATCAACGATATGGCCGGTGCGCGGAACACGGACACTAGTCGGCTTGATGCCAGCAATTCCGTTGTTGTGCGCGGGGCTTCGTATCGAGCCGCCCCAGTCCGAACCGATATCGAAGGCCGCTCCTCCGGCGGCCACAATGGCACCTGCACCGCCCGAGGAACCGGCGGTGCTGCGCTTCAGATCATAAGGATTGTGCGAAGACCCGTAGAGCAGATTGCTGGCGGTGTTGATTCCGCCGAGACCACCGAGCGTGAACTCCGGCGTGTTGGTCTTGCCCAGCAGGATTGCACCGGCCTCGCGCACGCGCCGAACCACGGTGGCATCGCGCTCGGGCACATACTGCTGGCGGCCGAACGTCGCACCGGTACTGATGACTCCAACGGTGTCAATCGAGTCCTTGATCGTCATTGGTACACCGTGCAGCAGCCCGACCCAGTTTCCGCGCGCTGCTCGCGCGTCCATCGCCCGGGCTTCTGCGCGCGCGCGCTCATAGCAGTTCATGACGACCGCGTTGAGCCGATCATTGACGGCGATCTGACGTGCGATATAGGCGTCCACGACCTCCAGCGCTGAGACTTGGCGGCGCCGGATGAGGCCGGCCAGCTTGGTCGCCGACATGAAGACCAGTTCGTCGGACGAATCCGTCGATACTGCGTGGGCGGCAGCGGGTAACACACTCGCCGTGGCGGCTACCAGCGTTGGCGAACGCGGCATGCCCAGCAGGGCGCGACGGCTCATGCCGTCCGGAACGTTTGGAAACAGACTGACTGGCAAATTCATGAACGATTCCTAAATCGGCGGCATTTGCCAGCCGCCCGCTTTACCTTCTATGTGGGCCATCGCTGCCAGCGCCACGTCGTCCCGCCACGGTTGCGCGACGACCTGGATTCCGAGCGGAAGACCCGGCGCGTCTTCCGAGGTACCGGCACGCACGACTCCCGCCGGCCAGCCCGTGGTGTTGTACTGGCTGTTGTAACTGAGGCCACGACGGCCGCGGGGACGCACGAATTCCGGCGGAATCTTGTCCGGCGCCGTGGCGCTGCTCGGGCAGAGGATCAGATCGTACTGCTCAAACCAGGCGAGTTGCTCGCTCTTGATCGCATCCATTTCCTCGCACGCCGCGGTGAACTCGGCACTGCTGATCGTCTCTCCGCCGATGTTGAGGCCGGGCGAAGCCTGCTTTGTACCGTACTTCTCAAGCATGCGCCGACGGTTGTCCCCGCCGCTGGCTCCGCTGAATGCGCGGCGCGCGTCGGACAACGCCTGCATCCGGGGTGGCATATCCGATTTGAGTTTGCAACCCAGTTTCGAAAAATAGCCGGCACAGCGCTCGACCATCGCCTGGATTTCATCGCTGGGGTCGGTCACTCCGTTACTGGTGTAATAGGCCACACGCAGGGACTTCAGATCGACGTCGGCAGGATTGCCCAGCGGAACCGGAGCCATCGCCGCATCGCGGTCGTCGGGGCCCGCGAGGATCGGCAGCAGCAGCGCCAGATCTCCGACATGTCGTGCCATCGGCCCCACTTCCTGGAACGAATCGTAGGGGCCGCCGTAGCCGACGATGTGGCCGGTGCGCGGAACGCGGCCCAGCGTCGGCTTGATCCCGGTGATACCGTTGACATTGGAGGGGCCGCGGATCGACCCTCCGTAGTCCGTACCGACATCAAAGAAGGAGCCACACGACGCGACGATCGCGCCGGCTCCGCCCGAAGAACCGGACGGCGTATAGGCGGTGTTGTAGGGATTGCGGGTCTGACCGTAAATCAAATTGTAGGTGCCGCGGGCGCCACCCCCCAATGTGAATTCCGGAGTGTTGGTCTTGCCTAGCAGGATGCCACCCGCGGCGCGTAGACGGGCAACTACGGTGGCATCCTCACCCGGAATGAAATCTTTGCGACCTAGCGTTCCGCCGGTGCTGACGACGCCAACGGTATCGAACGAATCCTTGATCGTGAACGGTACACCGTGCAGCGGTCCCAGCGACATGCCGGCGGCCATTTGCGCATCGGCTTCGGCCGCCTCGGCAAATGCGCGCTCGCGACATTGCATGACCACGGCATTGATCGTGGGGTTGACCTCGTCGATGCGAGCGTAACAAGCCTTGACCAGATCGAGCGATCCGATCTTTCCGTTTTGCAGCATCGCCGCAATCTCGGTCACCGACCTTGTCAGCAGCGCATCCGGTGCTGCGAGGGCCCGCGAGCTGAACTGCGTGAGCGCCAACCCGGTTCCGGCCAGTGCTGCCGTACCGAGAAAGCGCCGACGCGTATAGCCGGGGCCGAATGCGGCCCCGTCGTCGGCTTCGGCTGTTGACGTCTCCATGAATCAAGTCCTCACTGGTCCCAATTATTGTTTCCGTACTACCTGATCAGAGCGGACGGTCGCCGCCGCCCTCCAACCCGTCCCTCAGATCGGCGGCTTCTGCCAGCCTTCGGACCGGCTTTCCAGAAAGCCTGCGACAGCGAGACAGATATCCTCGCGCCACGGTGCAGCCACTACCTGTACTCCGATAGGCAAGCTGCCGTCCTCCGAGGAGCCGCAGCGCACCACGACCACCGGCCAACCGGTGGAGTTGAAGCTGCCGGTATACGACCAGCCGCTACTGCCGCCGCCTTCGTTGGTCTCGACATCGATCGGCCGCGCAGGCGTCGACGACACTGGGCACAGGAAGACGTCGTAGTCCCGCATCCATGCGAGCATCCGCGACTTGGCCTCATCGTGCTGCTCCCACGCTTCCACCATCCTGGCCGCGCTGACGGGCTTGGCCTCCTCCATCGCCTGTTCGCGTCGCGGCGAGAAATTGACCGTGCCCCATTTGTCGACCAGCCGTTTGTAGAACGCCCAACCGTCACCGCTGATAAGCGTCGACCGCGCGTCGCGTAGCTGATTCAGAATCGCCGTCGGCGCCGTTTCCTCAAGGCTGGCGACCGAGCCGCGCAGCCAGGCTGCGGCTTGGCGAACGGTCTTTCGAGTGTCATCGTCAGTGGCACTACGGCCAGTGCCGCCGTTATCGTCACAGAACGCCACACGCAGACGCTTGAGATCCACTTCGCCGGGATCGGCCCAGGGCACCGGCGCACAGGCCGCATCGCGGAAGTCCGGCCCAGCAATGATCGGGGTGACCAAGTTCAGGTCCTCCACGCGCCGCGCTAGCGGGCCGAGTTGCTGCCACAAATCGAAGACACCGCCGTAGTCGACGATGTGGCCCGTTCGTGGGACACGAACGCTGGTCGGCTTAATGCCGGCAATGCCGTTGTTGTGGGCTGGGCCACGAATCGACCCACCCCAATCCGAACCGATGTCGAAAGCCGACCCGCCCGCAGCGACGATCGCGCCGGCGCCGCCGGACGACCCCGAGGTACTACGCGTCAGGTCGTAGGGATTGTGTGAGGAACCGTAAAGCAGATTGCTCGTGGTACTGATGCCGCCCAACCCACCCAGCGTGAATTCCGGCGTATTGGTCTTGCCGAGCAAGATCGCACCGGCGCTGCGCAGCCGTGCAACCACTGTGGCGTCCCGTTCCGGAACGAACTGCTGGCGACCATAGGTTGCACCGGTGCTGATAATGCCCTCGGTGTCGATCGAGTCCTTGATCGTGATCGGCACACCATGCAGGGGGCCGACGAATTCGCCCCTCGCCGCACGGGCATCCAGCGCCTTGGCTTCCTGCCGAGCGCGAGCGTAGGCATTCATTACGACCGCATTGAGCAGGTCGTTGACCACGAGTTGGCGCGCGATATATGCCTCTACAGCCTCGACCGCCGACAACTGCTTGCTGCGGATCAGACTCGCCAGCTTGGTCGCCGACATGAAGATCAGTTCATCACTCGCATCGCTCGATGCCGTCACGTCCGGCGATGCCTTCGGTGTGCACTGGGTCAACAGCAGCCCGGCAGCGGCCGCGCCGACCGGTCCCCGCCGGCCGCTGAGAAACTGACGTCGCGTGGACAGTAAGCTAGGCGTGTTTATATCCATCGCTCAGTACTCGTTGAATATGCGCTCGATTTCAGCCAGATCGCTGGTCTGGGTCAGCGTCAACTGCAAGAGGATGCGGGCCTTCTCCGGCAGCAGGTTGTCGCCCGGCACAATTTTGGCCGCGCGGCGGCGCGGGGTATCCTGAACACGTCCGCCCTGTGTACGCGCGGTCATCACCACAACCACGCCTTGCTCCTGAGCGCGCTTGATCGCATCGCGCTGACTGGTCGTGGCGCTGCCGGCCCCGGTGCCCTCGACAACGATGCCGCGGACACCACGCGCGACCATTGCATCGATCAGATAGCCGGGCGCGTCTCGATAAGCGAAAGCGACTTCCACGTCGGGTACCGACGGCAGGTCCATCCCGGCGAATTCCGAAAGATAGGTGTGGCGGCGAACCGGTTCGCGGTAAAACACGACCTTGTCCGGATCAGCAAATCCAATGGCTCCGACATCGACGCCCTGAAATGTATTGACGCGATAGGCAATGGTCTTGTCGACATCGCGTGCGGTATTGATGTACTGGTTCATGCACTGCAGCACACCTTTGCCCCACGCCGCCTTCGACGCGGCGACACGGACCGCATCGTAGAGATTGCGAGGACCGTCGCCGGACAGCCCGGTCCACGGGCGCTGTGAACCGACGAACACGATCGGTTTGTCGGTCCGTACTGTGAGATTCATGTACCAAGCAGTTTCGGCCATGGTATTGGTGCCATGGGTGACGACGAAGCCGTCGATGTCCGGATCCTTGGCAAGCTCATTGAGTCGCCTCGCAACGCGTGCAAAGTCCTCGTGCGTCTCGGAACCCGAGGTGCGATCGCGGGGAGCGCGTTGGTCATCAAGGCGAATATTGGCGATGCCGGCGAGCTCCGGCAGGTCGTCGACCCAATCCTGCGGATCGACGCGCTTGTTGCCGTCACCGCCGTAATTGGTGATGTTGAGCCGCGGGGTTCCGCGGCTGGCGATCGTGCCCCCCATCGACATCAGCACCACGGTAGGCAAATCGGCTCGCTGCGCCGGCATCGGCGGCGGCGGTACATAGGTCGGAATTTCCTGGGCCCACAGCACCGGACACAGCAGCCACAGAACCCATGCAGCGCGCGCCGTCGGATACCTCAAGGTCGGTCTTGCCTCAGTACTCATTGAACATCCGTTGGATTTCTTCGAGATCGGTGGTCTTGGTCAGCGCCAGACGCAACAGGATTCGCGCCTTGTGCGGCGGTAGATTGTCCGAAGTCACGATGCCACGCTGCATTTGCCTCGCACTTTCGACGACACGTCCGGAGCCCTTGCGGTCACTCTTGACGAAGACCACTCCACGAGCCTGGCCGCGCCGTACCGCGTCCGCGTCACTACCCGTCAGCACGACACCATCGGCACCGGCCGCGACAAATGCATCGATCGCGACCCCGTCGTTCTCCTGATACGCATAGGTAATGTCGACACGCGGCAGCGTGTCGAGCTGACTGACGTCGAACTCCGACTGGTAGGTGTGCCGGTAGATCGGCTTGCGATAGAACACCACGCGATCGGAATCGGCATAACCGAGCGGTCCTAGGTCGCGAGCCACGAAGGTATTCATGCGATAGGTGTTGGTCTTGGTCGTGTCCCGGGCCGCATTGATCTCGTCGTTGAGCATGATCAGCACGCCTTTGCCCCGGGCCTGAGGAGTACTGGCCACACGCACGGCGTTGTACAGATTGAACGGCCCGTCACGGCTGACTGCCGTCCAGGGGCGCATCGCACCCACCAGCACGACCGGCTTGTCGGACTTGACCGTCAGGTTCAGGAAGTAGGCAGTCTCTTCCAGTGTGCTGGTACCGTGTGTGACCACCGCGCCGGTCGCTTCGGGTCGAGCAAGCCAGGCATTGATCGCCTTGGCAAGTTCCAGCAGGTGCGCGTACGTGATTCCCCCGGACCCAATGTTGGCGATCTCAGTGACCCGAATGTCAGCGAGGTCCTTGAGCTCCGGCAGGTCGGCGAGCAGCTCGGCCGGGGTGACGCGGCCGGCGTTGTACTCCATCAGCTTCTGACGGTGATCACCCTTGCTCTGGATTGTGCCGCCGGTCGTGAACAAGCCGATTAGCGGCAAGGGCGCCGCGGATACATTGAAGGCAAGCAGACCCAGAGCACACAACAGCGAAAACTTACGGAACAATGGCTTCATTCTTGGATTCGGTTGAGACAAGGATGCGACGGTCGATCGCCTGGAGACGCCAAGAGATCTGCCGACCTGAGCACACACTGTTGTGACGGCGCGGCGTATCGTTCCCCTACCGCCAGCCTGGACGGCGACACCACAATCAGTATTCGATCTTCTCGATACCGAGTAACGGTGTCGTCTTCGGCAACTTGCGATGCGGCGACGCATGCTCATAGGCATAGGCCAGCCGGATTACCGTGGCCTCGTCATAACGACGACCCAGGATCTCCATACCGACCGGCACGCCGTCGGTGTTGAAACCAGCCGGCACCGTCATCGTCGGCAGGCCGGTCGCGGTACTGAGGCGATTGCCTTCGCCGGGCCGATGCGAATCGTTGCTGCTTGCGCTCGCACCGCCGTCGGGAACCGCCTGCGCCAAGGTCCTGACCGGCTGTGTTTCGTGCGGATAGACCAGCGCGTCGAGCCGCCAGTCATTCATCAGGCCGAGCACATAGCGACGCAAGGCGATACGGCTAGCGTGCTTGCCGACATATTCGGCGTTACCGGTCATATCGGCTGCGGCCTGCTCGTTGGCGTAGCGCTTTTTGAGTCGGCCGAGGATACCGCCATCGGCTAGCAGATCCGGGATCGTCTGGATCGGAAAATCGGGGCCACGCGACGCAAAGTAGTGTTCCAACGCCGGACGGTTTTCGGCCAGATCGTAGCTCGTGTCACGAACGATCTGCCAAAGGTCGGCGCCACCCGTCGGCAGGGGGTCGATCACGACCGCCCCCTGCTTCTCAAGCGTCTCGATCGCGGCATCGATCAGTTCCACTGCTGGCCGATCCTCTTTGGCCGTACCGAACAGGCCGCGCAGCACACCAATACGTGCGCCACCGAGGCCATCGGCGCGCAGCGCAGACCGATAGTTGTCCGACGGCGTATGCCCGAGCCCGCCGTAGGAGTACAGGTCAGCAGCATCGGTTCCGGCCATCACGCTCATCGTGATCGCGGCATCGGTCACGCTGCGCGCCATCGGTCCCGCACGGTCGTAGGTAATCGAGATCGGGATGATGCCGGCCCGGCTGACCAGCCCTTCGGACGGCGAGAACCCGACGAGATTGGCCTTGGTCGACGGATTACGGATTGAAGATCCTGTTTCGGTGCCGAGCCCGACCTGTCCGAACAGAGCTGTCACACCCTGGCCGCTGCCGCTCGACGAGCCGCCTGGAATTTTCTTGAGATTGTAGGCGTTGCGCACCTGTCCCCCCAGTGAACTGGTACCGGTTCCGCCGCGTGCGAATTCGTCGAGATTGGTCTTTGCCAGAATGATCGCGCCCGCTTCGCGCAAGCGGTGCACCGTGAAGGCGTCGCGCGACGGCGGCGACATGCCGGCCAGCGCCTTGGCGCCGCCCGTCGTGGGCATGTCGACGGTATCGTAGTTGTCCTTGACCAGAATTGGCACGCCGTGGAGCAGCGACCGTGGTCCCTTTTCCCTGCGTTCGGCGTCGAGGGCGCGCGCAATTTCCAGTGCATTGGGATTGATCGTGAGTATTGCGTTAAGACTGGGACCTTGCTTGTCGTAGGCCGCGATCCGTTTGAGATAGACGGCAACCACCTGTTCCGAACTCAGGCCGGCGTCATAGGCCTTTTGCAGGTCGAGTATCGTCGCGGTTTCCAAATCCAGCTCAGCGGCACCCGCCAGCGGCAGGCCCGCACACAGAACCAAAACGCAAAACCATTTGTGCAGCATGGGAATTCCCCGTCATGGTGAACGGCGTGCCCGTTCCCGCAGGCGGGAGCGCGGCCCGGCCGCTTCTTCTGCCCTAGCGAATCGAGCTCGACCAGAAGGTTTGTCGTTCGTCACCGAACAACTGCTTCGGAATCATCGAATGGATCCCCTGGGTTCCGTCGACCACCTGCGTGACTCGGAAGTCCACAGCGATGCTCGACAACGTGAACGCCCGCGAAAAATCCAGCCCCTTCAGATCCAGCAGATAGCGGTTGGTCTCGCGAATCGCCATTTGCATGGCCTTGTCCAGGTCCGGATCCAGGCCGAATGCCATGTAGTGCGTGGCATTTTCGGCGCGCGGTGCACTTAGGCGCATGCCCTTGTGCAGAACGAATTGCAGGACAGCGGTATTCGCGGTCTCGATGGCATTGATCGTGACCTCGCCATCGCCCTGGGCGGCGTGCGAGTCGCCGGTGAAGAACAGGCCGCCGGGATGGAATACCGGCAAGTACAGGGAAGTGCCGGCCGTCAGTTCCTTGCAATCGAGGTTCCCGCCAAACACGCCGGGCGGCCCGCTGCGACGGTTAGGCCCGTCTTCGTCCGGCGGCAGCAGTCCCATGACGCCCATGAACGGTGCCAGAGGCACTTCGATGCCGGGTTCGAACACCCCCACTTCGCGCTGCAAGTCGAGCATTACAATTTTCGTGTAGGTCGTCTTGACGTCATCGGGAATTCCTCCGCGCCCGGGCCGGGCCGAGACGGTTCCATAAGGAATGCGCGGCTTGACCGAAAGTATGCGAATCTCGACCGCATCTCCCGGCATCGCGCCCTCGATCGCGATCGGACCGACCAGCAGATGTCCGCGCTTGATACCGGCGTAGTAAGTCGTGTCCTTGATCACCCGCGCGGTTTCCCGAATCGCATCGGCCTGGGCGACGGTGACCGCGATATCGTTTTCCTTGAGCCAATCGAACGGATCGCGATCGCCCCAGCGGTTGCCGCCTCCCCCATCGATGCGCACGACAGCGCCTGATTTCACGGTGAGGATCGGCGCTTTCTGCGCCGGGAAGTTGCCAATGGCCGCGTTGTCCGGCGTCAGATGGACATAGTGATCATAGGCTGGCTCCGCCAGCAATACCGAGCTGACCGTCAGCAGAGCCCCACAGGCGAAACCACGAACCGCAAGACCTCGAAGCATCTGTCCCGATCCTTGTTTTGGTGGCAGGAATTGCCGGACTGCTGATGGGACGTGCCTAATCGGCACAACCCCACCCGAAAGCGTCGCGAAAACTCGTTTCAGTCGGAGCCGCAGCCGTAGGCCGCCCTGGACGATGTCGCGTAGAAGCCTAGAGTTCGTGCATCCGGCTCTACACCCGCACGGCCAGTAAACGGGCCGCAAGATGTCATATCGCCACGACCGATCCGATCGTGTTCAGACGCCTGTATCGGTGGATCGTAGACGCGTGTCCGGTGGCACGGCGCCAGCTATGGCTCGTCGGCAACCGGACCGAAGCCGGCCGGAGGCCGACGATGATGGGTTGCCGCCTCATACGCCGAGGCAATCCTGACGACGGTCAGCTCGTCGCCGGGTGCTGCCCAGAAGCCGATGTTGTACGGCAGCGGTCCTGTCGGCCGGGCCGGCTCGGTCGAAGTGAGCGATTCATACTCGGTGCCGTCCTCGGACAGCACAAAGCTGGGGTCGTAAACCGTTTCTACGAAGCCGGCGGGAACGAACACTTCAGGAATACCCATCACCGCCCCATAACCAAACGACGCCCGATTCGGCTCGGCGGGGCCGCCAAGCTTGGCCGCGACCGTGGTCGACGACGGGCTAACCAGTACATCGATCTTGTTCTGTTCGAGCACCTTTGCCAGCGCCATGCGCAGCACGTAGCGCCGCTTCATCGTGTAGGTCACCGCATTGGTGCGGATGTCGATCGCCTTATTCTCCCAATTGCTCATCGCCGCGCGACGTGCGTCACTGAAGTACTTGGCGTTTTCGTTCAAAGTTTTCCAATCGTAGACACGGCGGTCCCCGCGCAACATCAGGTATTGCGCGAAGTTGAACGCGAATGTGTAACCGCTGACCGGATCGTAGGACTCGGGCGGCCGGCCAATCATGCGCAGGATGCTCAGCTCCTGCGGCCACGGCGCCTTGTGGATCGATGCGGCGACCAGATAATCGCGGCTGGTTACGTCGTAGCCAGGCACCTTGAATTCCGGCTTGCCGTCCTCGTCCTTCCACGACAGGATCTCGGGCATATGGAACGGAATGATCTCGGCCAGCGCATCCTGGAACGTGAACGCCATGTTCGGGATAGAAGGGTCGTCGGGAACCTTCGGATCGATCGTCTCGACAATCTGTGCGCCCAGGTTCTTGAGCACTTTCAATTCGCGATTGAAGCCGTCGACGATCGCTGCATGTGCAGGCACATCCTTGACCGTGAACTCACGAACCACACCGATTCGCATGCCGGCGAGCGGCTTCTTCTTGCCCGGGGGAGTCAGCGCGCTGACGTAGGACTCGGCTGGTGCGGTCATGTGCGGCAGCGCGGTATATGGATCGCGTGGATCGAAGAAACCTGAATCCGCATCGCGGAAGGCATCCATCACCGTGGCCGCGTCTTTGACCGTGCGACAGTTGATGCCCGGTCGATCCTGGAACGGATTTGCACCGATGCCGCCGCCGAACGAGATCGTGCCCTTGGTAGGCACCAGGTTGACCACGCCGTTGAGGTTCGCCGGATTGCGGCACGAACCGCCTGTGGTTTCGCAAATCGAGCACATCACCAGATTGGCGGCCACCGATACTCCCGACCCACCGCTCGATCCACCGGTTTCACGCGTCGTATCGTAGGGGTTGCAAGTCGTGCCGCCCCAGGACTCGCGCGAACCACCGCGGCCGATCGTCGGATGTTCGACCTTGGCATCTCCTTTCGGGTCTCCGCTGCCACCGTTGTATTCGGAATTGTGCGCCTTGGCATAGATGATTGCGCCGGCCTTGCGCATCCGTGCCACAAGGGTGGAATCCTGAGGCGGCACATCCATCGCGTAGTTGACGTCCCCGCCACCGATCGAACGCATATCCTTGGCGTCGTAAACCGATTTGAACGACATCGGCACACAGTACAGCGGCATCGCCCGGATGTCCGGACGAGTGCCGTACTGCTTGTCGAGTTTCGCCGCGTATTCCAGCGCATCCGGCTGCTTGCGGAAAGCGTCGCATTCCTTAGGACAGCTGGCCGGCAGCGGACCGGTAGCCGCATCACATTCGGCCCTGCATGATTGCGAGCGCTCGCCGCGCAGATTGATGGTTTCCAGTGCGTTGACCTGCCCGGCGTTGGGGATGCCGACAACCATGCCGTATTGCTGATACACCGCAGGGTCCGTTGCCGTCGGCTCCATGCGGCCGTAGTCCGGGACTAGACCCTTGTACCGGTCGTAGTCTGGCAGGATCTTGGATATGGCCACCGTCTCGGTCGGAAACCGGATCGGCGAGCCCGCCCGCACGGCTCCCGGAACCGGGGTGATCGTCGCACCGTCTTCGGTCACCAGCGCGGTGCAGATTCCGTTATGGGCTTTGGCCCGATCCAAATAGGACTGTACGACGGTCTGACAGCTCACCTGACCCGAGCGTATGGCCTGATGGAGACCATCGATCGTGGCCTCCTCCAAGTGGAAGGGCTCTGTCGCAGTCTGAGCCTGGGCAGAGGCCGCCCACAGCATCACGACCAGCAAGATCAAACCGCGAGTTCCCGACGATATCGACATTTGTCTCTCCCCATGCGCCAAGCACGCGACAATGCGGGCGGCTCTCCCCACCGAAGCGCAGACACGGCAGGCACTACGGAATCAGACGCACACCGGCTGTCGGCCCCTACGCCCGCCGTCGAAAGATCACTGTGAATGTGCGGAAAGCGGCCCGAAGTCCGGCGGAGCGAATCGGTGATGGGTCGCCGCCTCATACGCAGTGCCGACCTTGATCAGAAGCGGTTCCTCGCCCTGGCCCGCGAAAAAGGTCATCGAGATCGGCATCGGATGCGGTAGACGGGATTTCGGTGTATCCGGGGCCAGTGCCGATACGTAGTCCGTCTTGTCGGCGTTCAGCACGTACTGCGGTTCGTATACCACCTCGGTGACACCAGCCGGCACCACCACTCTCGGAATCTGGAAGAACGGGGTGATGCCGTCGAGACTGTGCATGCCGACATTGGGACCCTGAATTCTCGGTGTGGGCACGGTATTTTCCGGATGCACGAAGACATCGATGTCATTCTGGTACATCAGTTTGAGCAGGGCCAGCCGGGCAATCTCGCTGCGCGCCAGCCTGTCCGCTTTTCCGGCAGCGAAATGCCCCTGCCAGGCCGCCCAGTTCTCGGCACCGGCCCGAGAGCTGTCCTGGCGGAACTTGGCATTGGCCACCCACGCCGCCCAGTCCGTAATGCGGGCATCGCCGCGCTCCTTGAGATAGCGATCGACCGAGAATGCGAGGTCGCTGCATAAGCTGGTATCACAGGGGATTTCGGCGAAGCGGGCAAAGTTGACGATATCGACGGCACTGCTGAGCGGTGCCTCGTGCCGGCTGAGCTTGAGCAGATACTCATAGGACGTGACGTCGTAACCCGGGACGGCAAAGGCCAGCTTTCCGTCAGGGTTTCTGCGTGTAAAGATCTCCGGCATCAGTCGCGGCAGCAGTTCCGACAGGGCGTCGGCGAAGCTGTAGCGCAGGTTCGGAACATCCGGGTCGTCCGGATAGTCCGGCGTGACCGTTTCGACGAGTTCGGCACCGAGTTCATCGCGCAGCACACGTTTGATCTCGTGATCGATCTGCCGGCTGATCGCCTCGTGATTATGCGTCGGCGTAACCATATGCTCACGCAATATCGCCACACGCAGCCCCTTCAGCGGCCTGGGATCACGCTTGAGTACGCCATCGCCGATCGAAAAACTGGCGTAGGAAGCGTTGGGAACCAAGGCTTCGGGCAGTGCGGTGAACGGATCGCGCGGGTCGAAGTAGCCGGTCTCGGGATCCTTGACCGCATCGAGTACTTTGGCGGCGTCGGTGAGCGTGCGGGCGTGGATGCCGGCGCGGTCGTTGAACCACTGGTTGCCGATGCCGCCGCTGTCCGGCGTCAGGCCCTTGGTGGTCAGCAACATGGCGATGCCGTTGCGGGACGCCGGCCCCTGACAGGAGGCGCCCGACTGCTCGCAGATACCGACAGTAACCAGATTCGCGGACACCGCCGCGCCGGAGCCGCCACTGGAACCACGAACCACGCGCTCGGTGTCGTAGGGATTGCAGGACTGGCCACTCCAGCTACTGACCTGCTGGCCGCCCCGAACCCAGTTACTGCGAGGCTTTGAGGGGCCGCCGGGATCACCCGGCCCGGCGTTGAATTCATGCGCAACCGATTTGGCGTAGATGATCGCGCCCTTGGCGCGCAACTGCGCGACGATGGTCGAATCGAAGGGCGGCGCATCCATGGCGAAATTCACGTCGTCGTTCGCCGTGCTGCGCATATCCTTGGTGTCGTACGGGTCCTTGAAAGCGACGGTGATGCAGTACATCGGCAAGGCTTGGAGATCGGGACGGTTTCCATAGCGGGCATCGAGCTCCGCGGCCCGCTCGAGGGCGTCCGGCTGTCGCCGGAATGCGTCGCAGGGCGGCGGCGCGTCCATAGGCAGTGGGCCCGTCGATGGGTGCGCGTCGTATACTCCCTTGCAAGTGACCGATCGCTCGCCCCGGATATTCAGAGTCTCCAAGGCATTGAGCTGTCCCGCATCCGGCATACCGACACGCATGCCCATCTGCGCCTGGACCTCGGGGTCGGACACGGTGTGCTCCATCCGACCATAGTCCAGCGGCAGACCCCGGTACTGGTCGAGATGAGGAAAGATCGTCGACGCCCTGACCGTATGCGTCGGAAACCGTAGTGGGACGCCGGCGCGAACGTAGCCCGTCGCCGGCGCCACTGCGGCACCGTCAGACGTGACCAGCGCAGTACATACGCCGTTGTAGGCCTTGGCGCGGTCGATGTAGGCCTGGACTACGTCCTGACAGGTAGTTTGGCCGGCCTGGATCGCCGCATGGATACTGTCGATGGTGGCTTCTTCGACTTGAAACCCCGAAGCGGCCGCCGGCCCGACAAAACCGAACCCGGCGATCAACACGAGCGCAGGCGCGACACCCGGCATGCGGTAGTCGCGCGCTTTACGCGGTCTCCAATCGGTCCTGATCAAAACAGTATCTCCGTAAGGCGGCACGAACCCGTGGTGCTCTTAGTGCAGCGCCTGCTACAAATCATGTTAAAGATCGGCCGGGTCCATGGTCGTAGCGCATCAAGGTTCATCGCCGCCATCGTCTCGCTACGACCTCTCTTCGTGCCTCGATCTGCCTGCACATCCCTCGACCGGTCCTGCTGTCGCTTTGCCACTTGCACTGCACTTAGAGACGCGAGTCCCACAGGGACCCCCCACCCCATAAGCGCTAAGATAAAAATTGGTCTAAATCGTCTTCCTGATACCGTCTTCGCTTGCGCGGCGGTTCGCGTAGCGCGGCGGCAATGCCGTTCCAGTCGCGCAAACCGTCGAGCAGGCTCAGTTGCGGATTGACGGCGCGAGCGAGGAGAAAGCGCATCATCGCGACTTCACGCCAGCGGCTGTGTCGGCCTCTACTCTTGGGGCAGGAAGTAGCCCCAAGGGGAAAAGCGTTCGCCAATGGCGATGAGTGTTTCGATCAGCGTGGCCACGAATAATTTTCCTTGCAGCCAAGCCTTGGCACCGGCGGGGTCAGTCTTCTTCAGGTGACCCAGGTGGAGCAGTGACTTCAAGCGCTTGAAGGCCAGCTCGATTTGCCATCGGTAGCGGTATATCTCAAGGATTTTTTCCGCCGGCACGTCCGGCAGGGTCGTCAACACGACGACGTAGCCTGCCGCTTCGAGCGTATCCGGTTGGAGGTTGCGGCCCTTCCTGGACGCCACATCGCGCAGCTTGCGCTGCGAGGTGCGGGTCTGCTCGGTGCTCTTCTTGATCGCGCAGACGCGAACCGCGATCGTGCCTTGGTCGTCACGGACCCAGGCCGGCCAGTCCCGCGCTTGGCCCACCTTGAGCTTGCGCAGCTTGGGCAGCAAGGCCAGCGTGCGCGCTTTGTTGTCTTCCAGCGGCACGCTGACCAGGTTCATGCGGACGATGACATCGGCCTGATGATTGACCACATGGCGGATGCCGCGACGGTGGGCCAGACCACGATCGGCCATCACCACGTCGTTGGCCTGCACGGCAAAGCGGGTCAGTGTTTCGCCATCCTTAGGCAAAGTGACCTGCAGTTGCTCACACGCCAACGTGCTCAGGTCGATCATGTAGTGCAGCCGCCAGGTCGATCCTGTGGCCCCGGGTTCGCACACCACGCTGGCGTCGACCAGACGCACACGCTTGCTTGGCAGCACGTCCTGGCCCGTCGCCGACAGACGTCGACTCATCTGCTCCGTCATCCACCGGAACCACTCGCCACTTCCTCGCAGCCGTCCCAACAACGCGACGTCGGATACTTTACTCAAACCGCCCGCGTCGGCGCGAACGGCCGTCTCGCGCAGCGAGCAACCGTCAACCAAATGGATCAGCAGTACGCGTAGCAGTGTCGCGGCGTCCTTGAAACCACGAGTGCGCCGCAGCGCGCCGGTGAGCCGCGCCGCCTCCTGCCATCCATCGGGCAACACCCGCTCAATGACTGCCCAGTCTTCGTTCAGCCCGGCGAACGGCCCTTCCCAATCCACATCGCCATCGAGCGCGTCCATATCACAGCCCCGCCTTCCAGTTTTTCCGATGAACTGAAAGTGTAACTCAACGGGGCATTTTTATCTTAGCGCTTATGACCCCCCACCCCCTGCGACGGACCCGCAGCGCATGGATGGCGACGGCCGATCTGGGCCGCGACGTCAGTTTCCGGTCGCCGCCCCAGACCGCACGGGTCCGAAGTCCGGGGGCGGCACGCGGTGCCGGGTCGCCGCCTCATAAGCCGACGCAACTTTGAGCACCACCGGCTCGTCACCCGGTCCGGCCCAGAAATTGATGCTGAACGGCATCGGCTGCGGCAAGGTGGACGCCCGGGTCCCGGTCCGTAGCACATAGCGCTCGTGGTCCTCGCTCAGTTCGTAGTGCGGTTCGTAAACGATGTCGCTGAAGCCGGCAGGCACGATGACTTCAGGCACACCGAGCAGATCGGTGATCCCGGGGCCGGCGGCGCGACGGCCATCGACAGTGGGCTCGCGATCAATGCCGATTTTCCATTGCGGAACGCCGACATTGGGATGGACGAACACATCGATCCGATTCTCGCGCATAACTTTGAGCACGGCGAGCCTGAACACGGCGCGCATCTTGATGCGGTCGAGGCCCGTACCCGGTCGGCTGAGGCCTGCGTCGCCAAGGGCGGCATTGCGGGCGCCCACCGCCTGCTCGTTGGAACGCCATTTCGAATGGGCAGCGTAGCTCGGCCAGTCGACGATACGGGCATCACCGCGTTCACGCAGGTATCGGTCCAGGCTGAAGGCCTGCAGATCGCCGTCGTCGAAGCCGCTGAGGATACGCCGCAGGTTGAGCTTGTCCGATAGCGGCGCTGTGCCCATCACCAGCGCCAGCCGGTATTCACGCGAGCGCACGTCATATCCCGGTACCGCAAACTCCGGTCGGTCCCCGTCCCCTTGGAGCAGATATTCCGGCGCCGCAAGAGCGATGGCTTCGGCCAACGCATCTTGAAACGTGTAGATCATGTTTGGCACATCCGCGTCGTCGGGGTACTGCGGATCGATCGATTCGACGATCCGAGCGCCGAGCCGGTCACGCAGCACCGCCTTGATCTCGGCATCGACGCGTGCACTGATGGCCGCATCGTTGGCCGTATGCTTGACCATGTACTCGCGCACGATACCGATGCGCAAACCCCGCAGCGGCTGGCGCCCTGCCTGAAGCGCCTGTGCATCGACGACATTTTCGACATAAGGCGTGTTCGCGACCAGCGCTCGCGGAATTGCGGTAAACAGGTCGCGCGTATCGAAATAGTCTCGTGCGGGAGCCTTCATTGCATCGAGCACGCGCACAGCGTCAGCGAGCGTCCGCGCCAGAATCCCGGGCCGGTGATTGGCGAACTGTGCCGTCGCCGTGCTGTACTCGGAGATCAGACCCTTGGTCGTAACCAGACTCGCGACCGCATTCTGGTTGGCCGGCTCTCGGCACGAGCCACCAGTGGTTTCGCAGATGCCCACCGTCACCAGATTGGCCGCAACCGAGGCGCCTGCACCGCCGCTCGACGGTCCCGCGGAACGATCCGTGTCGTAGGGATTGCAGACATGCCCACCCCATGAACTGCGGATGCTGCCGCTACCGCCGACGAAGGCGCGCGCGGGTTTAATCGGACCGTCGGTGCCGTGCCCCATTTCCGCCGCCACGCTCACGGCATAGATGATCGCCCCCTTTTCGCGCAGCGCCGCCACCACCGTCGAATCGCGCGGCGCGGCGTCCATCGCGTAGTCGACATCGTTGCCACCGGTCGAGCGCATGTCCTTCACGTCGTACCAATCCTTGACGGAGACCGTGGCGCAGTACATCGGCAGCATATCCAGATCGGGATCGTGGCCATATTGCGCATCGAGCTCGGCGGCGCGCTCGAGCGCGTCGGGCTGACGACGAAAGGCCTCACAGGCCGCGGGGCAATGCGCCGGCAACGCGCCTTGGGCAGAATGCGTATCGCATTCGGCCTTGCATGACACGGAACGCTCGCCACGAATGTTGATCGTTTCCAATGCATTGAGCTGTCCGGCATGAGGCCAGCCGGCTACCATGCCGTATTGCTGCCGCACCGTGGGGTCCGAGACGGTGGCCGCCATGTGTCCAAGGTCAAGCGGCAAACCGGAATACTGGTCCAGTTTCGGCAGAAAACTCGAAGCCGCCAGGGTGCTCGTAGGAAAACTGATCGCGGCACCCGCGCACACATACCCGGTTTCAGCAGGTACCGGCTTGCCATCGGCGGTGATCAGCCGCGTGCACACACCGTTGTAGGCCCGCGCCCGGTCGATGTAGGCCTCGACCACATCCCGGCAACTCGCCTGCCCGCTCTTGATAGCCTGGTGAATGTCCTCGATGCTGGCCTCCACTACACTGAATGGGCCCGCGACCGCCGGGGAGTTCACGATCAGGGCGAAGACACCGGCCAGCACGACCGCCACCCGGCGCCGAGTCCCGTATTGGCGACGTGTTGCTGCGATGGTTCTGTGCACAGCCGTTTCTCCACGATTACGTAGGAATCGCCACCCGTGCGGGCGCTTTCGTACTCCGACGGAATTTGGACGTCGGTCCGACGCCGCCCCCCACCCGAACGGCGCGGCAACCCGCGTGCCGCGCCGAAAAGTTTCGTGACTGGCAAGGCGCGTCGACGAGACGTAGCGGAAATTATTCACGAGGACGCCCATAATTTTCGGCCGCGGGGCCAACGCCGTAGATCACCCTGAGTCCGACAGCCTGCTACGGCTCCGGGACCGACAGCGGCTCATCGAAACGCAGTAGACGAGCGGAATTGCCGAGCACGAGCAGAGTGCTGAGATTGTGCAACAGCGCGGCGATCATCGCCCCCGCGGCACCGAGCAGGCCGAAGGCCGCAGCCGCGACGATTGCCAGGGTCCAGCCGAGTCCGATCGCGACGTTGATCAGCAGTGTGTGACGGCAACGACGGCTCAGCCGGACACAGGTTCCGAGACGACGCAAATCGCTGCTGATCAGCACGACATCGGCAGAGGCCAACGCGATATCGGCGCCACCGACGCCCATCGCAACACCGACGGCTCCAGCCTTGAGCGCCAGTGAATCGTTGATGCCGTCCCCGACCACCAGTGGACGAAATCCGGCCTCGCTCTCGGCTTGCACGCGAAGCAGTTTGTCTTCCGGCAGCGCCTCCGCCTGAAGCTGTTCGATGCCAAGCTGCCGGGCCAGCACATGCGCCACGCTGAAACGGTCACCGGTCAGGAGCAATTGGCGGTTCATGCCCAAATCACGCAGATCGTCCAGAGCCGCCCCCGCCTCGGGTCTCACGCTGTCGGCCAACAACAGCCAGGCGAGGAAGCAACCATCGAGCGCCAGGCCGGCGATCGGCCCATCGTGCTGCGGTACGCCGAGCGTGGCGATGCCGAGTTGCTCGAACAGCTCCGCCCTTCCGAGCACGGCTTCGCCGAGCAAAGTGCGGGCACTGACGCCCAGACCCGGCCGCTCACGGATATCAGACAGATCGAGCCGGGCCTCGCTGGCCGACAGACTGGCCATTGCACGGCTCACCGGGTGGCTGCTGACGGCACCGAGACTGGCGGCCAACCGCACAATGCGCGGCTGCGGCACGCCGTCCGCGGCGACAATCTCATGCAGACGTAGAGCACCCACCGTGAGCGTCCCGGTCTTGTCCACGATCAGCATGCTGGTTTCGGCCAACTCTTCGAGAAATGCTGAGCCCCGGATCAAAATACCGTGGCGTGCCGCCGCCGCGATTCCCGCGATCGCGGTGGCCGGCGCGGCCAGCGCCAGCGCACTCGGACAGGCCGCCACCAGCACGGCCAGCATCGCGGCCGCATCGTTGCCGGTAAACCAGGTGACGGCGGCGATCAACAGCACCAACACCAGATAGCGACCGGCGTAACGTTCCAACAAGCGGGTGATTGCCGGCTTGGAACGCTCTGCACGCTGCATCAGACCGATGACCTTGCCGAGCGTCGACGCCTCCCCGACGCGCGTGACTTCCACCCGCAGCAGACCATCGAGATTGATCGTGCCTCCAAACACGTCCACGCCGGCAGCCGCCTCCAACGGGAGCGATTCTCCCGTGATCGGGGCGGTGTCGAGACTTGCCTGCCCGTCCAGCACACGGCCATCGGCGGGCACACGGTCGCCGGCACGCACCTCAACGTGGTCGCCGGAACGCAGTTCGGAGTTTTCGACCTCCTCGATTCGGCCATCGGCACCGATGCGACGTGCGCGACTACGCGTCAGTCCGGCCAACGCCCCGATCGCCTGCTGCGAGCCCAGCACACTGCGCTCTTCCAACACTTGGGCGAAGATCATGATGATCGGCAGCAGCGCCGCGGTCAGCAGGTCTCCGGTCGCCCATGCGGCAAGCATCGCCAACGCGACCAGTTGGTCGGTGACGCCATGCAGATCCGGTTTGCGCAGGCTGTGCCAGCCGGCCCGCATCACCGGTAGTGCCACCAATAGTGCGGCCGCGCCGAGAATCAACTGGCCGACACCGCGCTGCCGGGGCGCCAACATGGTCCACCCCAATCCCATGCCAAGTAGCCCCAGCGCCAGCATGGCCAGGCTCAGCTGACGCGCAGCCGCGCTTTGCTCGTCACGCGTGAGCATGCCGCCGCTCGCCAAGCTCACTGGCGCCCCCCGCTGATGATCAGGCGGGACTCGTCGTCAGGGTCCACACTCGTCACTGATCCGGCCTGTGCGAGGATCCGGCTCATGCGTTCGCGATAGAGACGCTGCGCGAGACCCGGGTCGACCCGCTGCTCGATGGAACGCGCAAGCTCGAGCACGGCGGTGGTATCGGTCTGCGCCCGGGCGACGCGTTCCGAGGCCTGGGCTTCGGCCACCTGCAGACTGCGGTCGGCCGACTGATTGGCGTTCTGCACGATCCAGGCCGAATCATTGCGCGCCTCGGCAAGCCGGCGGTCTGCCTGCTGGCTCGCCGTCAGCACGGCGTTGAAGGCGCTGACGGTGTCACGGGGCAGACTCGACTGCACATCGGCACGCGTAACTTTGATACCCAGACCCGCGCCCTCTCGCTGCAACGCAGAGAGTCTGCGGTTGATCCGCTGCACCAGTTCGCCGCGCAAACGCTCGCGCCGCTCGGCAGCATCGGAGTCGACGCTAACCAGCTCAGGTCGCGCCACAAGGATAGTGTCCAGATCGCGCGCAGCGCATACCGCGACGACGGTCCGCGTCACCAACCGGTCGAGCGCTGGCACGACATGGGTGTTCTGCAGCACGTAGTCGTAAGGGTCGGTAACGCTGTAGAAGACGCGCACGTCCAGTTGCACGATGCCGGCGTCGCCACTCAACAGGTAGCCGGAACCTGCGAGCGCATCGTCAAGCGGCTCGGCGTCGTCGTCGTCGTCGGATGACATTTCGGCCTGTTGTGCTGCCTGCGACCGCAACAGCGCTTGCACTTGGCGCTCGATCACCGTTTCCGCGGCGGGCAACGGTAGCAGGCGTTCGAACGGCTCGGGCCAAGCCAGCAGCAGACCGGCTTCGCGAACACGGTCGAGCCGGCCCATGCGCATGACCACGACCCGGCTCTGCGGCCCGATCTGGTGCACATTGGACACCGCCCAGCGCAGCGCCACCGCAAGCGTCACGGCGTAGAAGGCGACAAAAGACAAGCGCGCCGCCTGGAGCCAGGGTTTGTTGCGTGCACGCACTCAGGGCTCGCCAGTTGGTGTCGGCGCCTGCTCAATCGCTTCCGGACTATCGACCAAGGCGCGGAACGGCGCGGCGTCGCTGCGCAAGACCAGCCGGGTATTCGGGCCGACAATGGTGCCGAGCGTATCCAGCGAGCGCAGCAATTCGTAGAGGTCCGGCGCGCCGGTGTAGGCCCGGCCGTAGATCTCCGCCGCCTGCACTCGCGATTCGGCCTCGATTGCGGCAGCCTTGACGGTTGCTCCGGCTTCGATAACGCGTGCGTCGCGCTCGGCGGCCGAGCGAATTTCGGCCGCTTGGCGCTTGCCGATCGCCGTGCGTTCGGTGGCGATGGTTTCGCGCTCGGCACGCATTCGGTCGACCGTGGCCGCCAGCGTGACCGACGGCAACGTCAGGCGCTCGATACCGACCTGCACCACGCCGAGACCATAGGTCGCCAGCAGCTGCTGCTCAATCTGCGCACGCAATCGCAGTTCGAATTCATCGAGTCTCACCTGTGCAGCATCGGTATTGATCAGGCTCGGCAACGCATAGGCGCTGGCGGCGATTTCCAACGCCGAGCCGATGAATGTCCGGATCTGCCGCGCAGCTTCGTCCGGCTGGTTCTGCACGGCGCGCATGAAGCGCTCGACGCTGCCCGCGTCTGCCGGAACGCGCCAGGCCACGTAGGCCTGCACGATGATGCGCAGACCGTCACGCGTGCCGACATCGGTCAGACCGCTGGAAGTGGTACGAAGACGCAGGTCCACCGGGATCGCGGTGTCGATCGGAGCCGGCAGGCGCCAAGCCAAGCCAGGCTCCAGCAAAACACGCACCGGCTTGCCGAAGCGCGTCACCACGGTGGCTTCGCCCGCGCGCACCTGCACCAGACTGCCAGTGGCCACGGTCACCGCAATCACCAGGGCCGCGATCAACAGGCGCCATGCGGATCGCGGCGCCTGCGGCGCGACAGGCTCTGCGTCGCCCGACAGTATCGCTGACGGTTTGTCGGCACTCATGGCAGCGTCGCCGCATCCGGCGCCATGCGGTTGAGGCGCCAATCGATCACCGGTGCCTGTGCCGTATCGAGACGGTGGTCGACGATCACCACTTGCGCGGTGCTCAGGCCCTGACTGAGCCGCGCTAGATATTGCTCCAGTACAAAGGCCTTGCCAGCCTTTTTGAAGGCCTCACGCTCGGCAGCAAAGCGCAGATCGGCCACTTCGGCTTCCGCTTGCGCTTCGCGCGCGGCGGCGGCCGCCTTGTCGCCGGCCATGCTGGCCCGCATCCGGGCATCGTTGGTCTGCTCGGCGGCCCGGCCGCGCTCACGTGCGACCGTGGCGCGCGACTTGATCAACGCCGCCTGGACTCGGTGATAGGCGTCGGCCGCGCCAGCCGGTGGATGAATCGACTCGATCAGGCTGCTGAGGATTTCGACGCCGCTCGACAGCGCGTCGAGTTGGTCTTGCACGGTCTTGCCGATCTCGCGCGCAAGCTGCGCTCGCTGACCACCGAGGAGTCCGTCCAAGTCTCGCGACGCCAGATCCCGTACCAGCACGCGGCCGGCAATGCTACGAATCAGCGCCGGAATGTCGGCGCTGTTGTAGGTTGCCGCGAGCGCCGAACGGTCGTCCAGGGCGATGCGATACACGAAGCGCACATCCATGCTGATGACCTCGAAGCCCTGGCTCCCGCCCGTTTCGCTGGCGATGACCTGCGAATTCTCGGCCAGGTGCGAGGTGTCCCAAAGCCGGTTGGCGCTTTCCGGCGCAGGCCCTTCCGCCCCGCTGAGATCCGACTCGTCGCCGCCCTCACTCCGAAGAGACGCCGCGACCTGATGAACGATACCGTTCTCGACAGGCCGCACCCGCCCCAGCGGCCACGGCAAGCCGAAATGCAAGCCCGGAGCCCACACTGCCACCGGAGCGCCGAAGCGTTCGTATATTCCACGCTCTTGTATCGGCACCTCGGTAACGCCGCTGAGCGCGCAGCCCAGCAGCATCAGAGCCGCCGTCACCGGCAACAACGCGCGTCGCATGAACGAGAACGCCCAACTCTGCCGCAGATCGATGCCCAAACGAACCTGCAATTCGCCCTGCAGCGTCTGCAGTGAGCGCGGCGGCCAACATAGAAGACCGGCAACAGCGCTGTCAGCCAGCAGGCGCGGCTCCATGCGTCCACCTCGCCGGTCGAAGGCCGACAGCGCTGCACGCAGCCACAGCTCCAACGCGACGACGCCCACCAGGCTGGCCGAGAGCCGTTGCAGGCGGAACGGCCATGGACCGCCGTCCGCGTGCAAGAACAGGCTCAGCGCCCCCAGAAGCAACACGACGATGGCCACACGTGCGAGCTGCACCAGCGCCGCCGCTTCCGGCCACCCGCTGTCCCCGGCGTCGGCGAATCCGCGCTCCAATACCAGCAGCCCGAAGGCGGCGAGCAACATGGTTCCGCCCAGCAATGGCGCGACCAAACCCGGCAGGCTGGCGACGGCGATCGCCGCAGCGTGCCAGGACAGCACGACGAGCAATAGCGCAAACCCGGTGAGCAGACACAGCCCCAAGGCTTCGCTCCGCAATAAGCCCAGGCTCAGCACGAGCACGGCGGATCCCTGCCGGCTTTGGACCGTGGGCGCTCGCCGCGCGCAACGGCGCCAGCGCGCAACACGGAATGCCGAATACAAGCCGGCGATCAGCAGCAGCAAGGCAGCCACGGCGTTACCAAGCAGCGGCGCGACCACAGATTCTGGCAGCGCCTGCCGGGACACGACCGCGGCTAGGAGCACCAGCGGCACCGCGATACCGATCCCCGTTGTCAAGCGGCGCAGGCGCCGCTCGTGCAGCGGCGCCTGCTGAAATCTCGGCAGGTCACTCAGCGACCTATGATCCCGGTCTAGGTCTACTCTCACCGCTTTCTCTTTCGTGTGTCATGCTCACAGCCGGGCTTTCGCCGTGCCAAGAAGCGTCGGCGGCAGGTGGGACACGCGCGCCGGGAATCTCGAACAGGACGGGTACGGCTGCGCGCGCGTTCACCGGCCGGCCTTCAAGAGTCGGGCGTTCGTAGCGCCAGCGCGCTACCGCCGACGTGGCGGCCCAGGCCAACTGTTCATTGCGGTACCGGATCGGCGTCGGCAGGCGTACGCTGCCATCTTGGTCGATGACGAATTCGACGATCACGGTGTCCGCGACGCCAGCGTCGCGCAGCGTGTCCGGAAACACCGGTGACGCTTGAAACAGCGGCTGCGGCTTACGGTCGAGCTGCGTAACCCGGGGCAAGCTCTCGAGCCCGTCCGGGCGCAGTGCCATACGCCGGATATCCTCGGGTACGTAGCCGTGCTCGGTCTGGGAATCGAATTGCACTTCGCGCGATACCAGCGCCCAGCTCGGCTGGCGATTCTTTTTTGCTGGCTCGAATGTCCATTGTTCCATCATCGCTCGCGCCGCAAGCCCGAACGATGGGTGCGAGGCCTTGAGGATACGGCTCTCTCGGACCCGTCCGTCCGGCCCGATCAGGGCACTGACAGTTGCCGATCCTGTGATCACATTGTCTTGCAGCCGGTCGCGGGGAAACACGGGCGCCGGGTCGAATGTAACGATCGGAGGCGCGTCGTAGCGTAGTTCTTCGGGCCACTCACCGGTCTTGGGCACGTCGATCGTGTAGGCCTCGTGCCGCGCATCGGGTACGAAATTGACACGCTGAAGCTTGCGGCTGGGAACCGGCTCACCGTCACACGTCCCGGCCGTGAATTGCCAACGCCCCAGCACCGCGATCACCGCCGCCTCGAATACGGCATTGGATGAGGACACGATGCTCAGATCGAGCACCGTACCATCTGGTGCAACGAGCACGTCAACCGTCACGCTTCCAGGTTCGCCGCTTTCCAACGCGGCAGGCGGATACTCGGGTGCAACCGTCGATATCGGCACCGGCTCGGTACAATCTGTGTCCGCCGCCCCGACCAACGACGGCTGCAGTGTGGCCAAGGCGATAGCCACCAGTTGCCAGGTTGGCGCGGCGCCGGCGCGGTGTCGTCTGAGAAGGCTCGGCACTAGTATTCGATCCGGTCGCCGACCAGGGCCGGTGTGTTCACCGGCAAGCGGATCGCGTGAGTTGCCTGCTCGAAGTCGTAGCCGTAACCGAGCAGTCGCGGTTCGCTCCAGGCCGGTCCGAAGAACGAGATCGTGACCGGCAGTCCTTCCTCGGTCATCCCGGCTGGCACGATCAGGTCCGGGTAGCCGGTCTGGTTGGCAAGACTCGCCGCTGCACCGGACCAACTGCTGCCGCGCTCACTGGCCGGATCGCGCACGATCGGGTCAGCCGTCATCGGCAGGGTTGGATAGATCATGGCGTCGAGCCGGTACTTCTTGAACAGCCCGTCGATCGCCGCTTTGGTGGCCTTCAGTTGCTCGTACTTCAAGGCCTGATACTGCGGGTCGTCGAGTTCAAGTGCCCGGGCCGCCGTGTATTTCAGCGCATAGGCCTTTTCGGGACTGCGGTAATGGTTCGACGGATCGTTCGACCAAGCCACAACGTCCTCGAAGCTTTTGGGGAAACCCGGACCGGCCGTTTTCAGGTAGTCGCTCAGCTGCGCCTTGAATTCGGAGCTGACGAGCAAGTTGTAGATCGGCCGCTGAGCATCCAGTACGTATTGCGGCACACGCACCGGATCGACCACGGTCGCCCCCAGAGACCTGATAGTGACGATCGCCTGCTCCATCACTGCGTCGGTGCCGGGGTCGCGGCCCATGAAATCGCGTCCCACACCAATGCGCGCGCCTTTGAGCGCGCCCAACCTGAGGTAGGGAGTGTAGTCGTGCTTGAGATGCACGTTACTCGGCCGCGTGGCGGGATCGGCCGGATCGACGCCGGTCATCGCACCCAGCGCAGCCGCCACATCGTAGACGCTGCGGGCCATGGGACCGCCGGTGTCGAATGACAGGGCGAGCGGCACGATGCCGTCGCGGCTCATGAGGCCGCGGGTCGGCTTGAGCCCGCTGATGCCGTTGGCGGAAGAAGGGCCACGCACCGAACCACCGGTGTCCGAACCCAAGCCAAACTGGGCAAAGGCCGCGGCGATCGCGGCGCCGGTGCCGCCGCTGGAGCCTGAAGGCCCCTTGCTCAGGTCATGCGGGTTCCGCGTCTGACCGCCGGCCGAACTGTAACCGTTCGGCACCGCACCCGCCCGCAGCACCTCCGGATCCGTGGCACCCGACACACTGCCGCCGCTACCCGCCCATTCACTGAGATTGACCTTGGCCAGAATGATCGCTCCGGCTTCGCGAAGCTTCTTGACAACATAGGCGTCGTCCGGAGGAATGTGGCCTTCGAGCAACTGCGAGCCGGCCGTGGTCGGCAGGTCGAAGGTGTCATAGTTATCCTTGAGTACGACCGGCACGCCAAACAGCGGGCCACGAATCTTGCCGTGTGCACGTTCCGCATCGAGGACCCGTGCCTCTTCCAGAGCCCGGGGATTGAGCGTAATCACGGCGTTGATCGTGGGTCCCCGTTTGTCGTAGGCCTCGATCCGCACCAAGTACGCCTGCGTCAATTGCTCTGCACGCAGACCGGCCCGGTAGGCGGATTCGAGATCGGCGATCGTCGCGGTCCTGAGATCTAGTGTCGCCGCGCCCGCGACCTGCGCGACGGCGAGGCCTACTGCGTATAGAAGCACACCGATTGCAGGGAACAGCCGCCGGGCTGGAAGCATGCGGGAAGTCTCAGTATTCAAGGATATCGCTGGCCAGCGCCGGCGTGTTCGTCGGCACGCGGATCGCGTGAGTTGCCTGTTCGAAGTCGTAGCCGTAGCCGAGCAGTCGCGGTTCGCTCCAGGCCGGTCCGAAGAACGAGATAGTGACCGGCAGTCCATCCTCGGTCACGCCGGCTGGCACGATCAGGTCCGGGTAGCCGGTCTGGTTGGCGAAGCTGGTCGCGGACCCGTAACCGCCACGGCTACCCGAGTCGGGCTGGCGAACGATCGGGCTCGCGGGCGTCGGTGAAGTCGGATAGACGATAGCGTCGAGCCGATACTTGTCGAACAGGCCATCAATCGCCGCCTTGGTCGCGGCGAGTTGCTCGTTCTTCACGGCCAGATACAGCGGATCGTCGAGATCCAGCGCACGCGCCGCAGTGTATTTCAGCGCGTAGGCTTTCTCGGGGCTGCGGTAATGAGTCGCCGGATCGTTGGACCGCGCCACAACCTCGTAAAAGCTCTTCGGAAAACCCCGCCCGGTCGTCTTCAAATACTCGCTCAGCTGCGACTTGAACTCGGACCAGACCAGCAAGTTGTAGATGCCCTGCTTGGCCGCGAGGATGTATTCGGGATACCGGACCTGATCGACAACCGTGGCGCCGAGCGACTTGAGCGTGGTGATCGCCTGTTCCATCACGGCGTCGGTTCCCGCATCGCGTCCCATGAAATCACGGGCCACGCCGATGCGTGCACCCTGGAGTGAGCCGCGCTTGAGGAACGGTCTGTAGTCGCTGTAGAAATGCCCCTTGCTCTTTGCGGTGGCGCGGTCGGCCGGATCGATTCCGGTCATGACGCCGAGCGACACGGCGACGTCGTAAACGCTCCGCGCCATTGGCCCGCCGGTATCGAACGACAGTGCGAGCGGCACGATTCCGTCGCGGCTCATGAGCCCATGAGTCGGTTTTAGGCCGACAATGCCATTGGCTGACGACGGGCCTCGCACCGAGCCGCCCGTGTCGGAACCGAGACCGAACTGAGCGAACACCGCAGCAATCGAGGCGCCGGTGCCGCCGCTGGAACCGGACGGTCCCTTGCTCAAATCATGAGGATTGCGAGTCTGCCCACCAGCAGAGCTGAAGCCGTTGGGTGGACGGCCCGCCTTGAGCACTTCCGGATCCTTGGCTCCGGACACACTACCGCCACTACCCGCCCACTCGCTGAGATTGACCTTGGCCAGAACGATCGCACCGGCTTCGCGCAACTTCTTGACGACATAGGCATCGTTTGGCGGAATGTGCCCTTCGAGCAATTGCGAGCCGGCGGTGGTCGGCAGATCGAAGGTGTCGTAGTTGTCCTTTAGCACGATGGGGATACCGTGCAGCGGTCCGCGAACCTTGCCCCGTGCAAGCTCCTCGTCGAGCGCCCGCGCCTGATCCAAGGCCTCTGGATTGAGCGTGATCACCGCATTGATCACCGGCCCCTGCTTGTCGTAGGCCGCGATACGGGCCAGGTACGCCTGGGTCAGTGCTTCGACGCTGAGTCCCGAGGCGTAGGCTGCCTCGATGTCCGCGATGGATGCATTGGCGAGGTTCAGGCTGGCAGCCTGCGCCGGTACGACCAACATGCACGCGAACCACAGCGCGGCCGTGAGGCGATGGACAGACTTGATCCGCGACATAAGGCGCTCTTGGGCAGCAGGGTCGATTATTTAGACGCGCGTAGCGGCAGGGCCCCCACCCACCCGCGTTGCCCCCGCTGCGTTCGCACGCAGCGGGGCAGGACGGTTCAGTGCCGCGGCGTCACCGGACCCAGCGCAGGCGGCGGCTTACGATGGTGGGTCGCCGATTCGTACGCCGACGCCACTTCGAACAGCACCGGCTCTTCGCCAGGCCCTGCCCAGAACGAGATACCGAACGGCATCGAGTGCTGCATCCGGGACGGCCGGTCCTCGTTGGCCTTGCGCACGTAGTCGTCGCGGTCCTCGTTCAGAACGTAATACGGCTCATAAATCACATCATTGAAACCGGCCGGCACGGTGATTTCGGGGATGCCGAGATTGGCGCTGGTCGGGAACCGTCCCCCTGGCCGGTCGTTGACGGTCGGCTGGCTGGCGAAACCGATCAAGGCTGGAGGCAGGGTGATCGTCGGGTTGACCAGCACGTCCAGGTCGTTTTCATACATCACCTTGAGCACCGCCAGACGCATCACCTCTCGCATCTTGATGCTATTGCCGATTCCCTCACCGCGGATGTCCAGAGTGTTGGCCCAGTTCTCCATGGCGGCGCGTCGGGCGTCGGTATAAGACTTGGCATGGGCGTTGAGCGCCGCCCAGTTCTTGATACGGGCGTCGTCACGGCGCATCAGGTATTGCTGCATATGAAAGCTGAAGCTCGACGAGCGTCCCTTGCTGTTGATACTGCGCAAATTCAGCGCCGGCGGGAGCTTGGCCTTACCCTCGGCAAGAGCCACCATGTAGTCGCGCTGACTGATGTCGATACCTTCGACTCCGAACTTTAGCTTGCCATCCTTGTCGGTCTGCAGCAGGAATTCCGGCATGTGGGACGGCAGAATCTCCGCGATCGCATCCTGGAAATTGAATTGCATGTTCTGAATCGAAGGATCGTCCGCAAACATGGGGTCATAGGACTCGACGAGTTCAGCACCGAGCTGGTCGCGCAGGACTCGCTTGATCTCGGAATTGATGCGATCGCTCACCGCCACGTCGTTGGCCGCGTGCTTGACCATGTATTCACGGACGATGCCGATGCGCATGCCGGCTAGCGGCTTGTCGCCGGACGGATAGACGAAGGATGCGTAGGGCTGTTCTGCAATCAGCGGCGGTGGTAGCGCGGTATAGATGTCGCGGCTATCGAAATAGCCGTGGTCGGGATCCTTTAGCGCATCAAGCACACGCGCCGTGTCATCGACCGTGCGGCAATGGATACCTGCACGATCGAGGTAGGGATCGGCGCCGATGGCGCCACCGTAGCCGATCAGACCCTTGGTCGTGACCAGACCGACGACGCCGCTGCGCCACGCAGGCTGGCGACAGGAGCCACCGGTCTCTTCGCAGATCGAGCAGGTAACGAGATTGGCCCCGACCGACACGGCGGACCCCGAGCTGGATCCCCCTGTCTCACGTGCCGAATCGTATGGGTTGCACGCCGTACCGGCCCAGCTGCTGCGCGCGCCGGCTCCGTAGCTGCGGGTGTTTGCCTCGGCATCACCGCCGGGATCGCCGGACCCGCCGTTGTATTCCGACAGATTGGCCTTGGCAAAAATGATCGCCCCCTTGTCGCGCAGTTCGGCGACGACCGTCGAATCCCGGGGTGCGAAATCGGTGGCGTAATCGACGTCCCCTCCGCCCGTGCTGCGCATATCGGTCGTGTCGTACACGTCCTTGAACGACATCACCACGCAGTACATCGGCAGCGCCATCAAGTCGGGGTCTCGTCCATAGCGGGCATCAAGCGCAGCGGCCCGTTCAAACGCGTCCGGTTGTCTGCGAAAGGCCTCGCAAGCGGACGGGCAATGTGCGGGCAGCTCGCCCTCGAGCGGATCGGCGTCGCATTCCGCCTTGCAACTGACGGAACGCTCACCGCGCAGATTGAGCGTGGACAGGGCATTGACCTGCGCGTAGTCACGAATACCCGTCACCATGCCGTACTGCTGCTGCACGCTTGGATCGCTCGCGGTCGCCTCCATGCGTCCGTATTCGATCGGCTTGCCATGGTAGCGTTCGAAGTCCGGCAACACTGAGTTAACGGCCACGGTCTGCCGGGGAAAACGGAGCGGCGTACCGGCGCGCTCGACGCCTGTCGCCGGCGCGATCGGCGCGCCGTCGGGCGTCACCAGCGCGGTGCAGATGCCATTGTAGGCGCGGGCGCGCTCAACATAGGTACGCACGATATCCAGGCATGTCGTTTCGCCGTTCCTGATCGCCTGGTGCAAATCCCCTATTGTCGACTCCTCGATCCGGAAATCGCTAGCCAACACATGGCCGGGTAACAGTAAAAGCGCTACAAGCGCGCATCGTTGCAGAGGCCGCCTCGCAGTCCTCATCGCTCGATTCCTGTTCGTTGGGCAGTCGTCACAGCGAATGTTCGGTGCCCGTTGCGCACGTTCAGGGCTCGCCTCTGAGCGGCCCGAACTCCGGCGGCGCCTGGCGGTGATGCGTTGCCGCCTCATACGCCGAGGCGATCCGGATCAGTGTCGGCTCATCAAATGGACGGCCGACGAAGTCAATGCCCACCGGCATCTTCGCCGCCACCGGCCCGACCAGGCGGGTCGCCTGCTCAGCACCTTGCTCTGAAGCGCTGGGATCGATTTCCCGGTCATACACTTCGGTCGTGAAGCCCGCAGGCACAGTGATGGCCGGAAACCCTTCGCGTCCCAGCGTGCTCGACGTGGTGCCGCTACGACGACGCGCGTCTCGCGGCGACCCAAGCTTTTCCGGGGGCAGGTTGGCTGTTGGATAGACCATGGCGTCCAGCTTGAGCGACTGCATGCACTGCAGGACCGTGGTCTGAACCATGAAGCGGTCGAGGATGCGCTCGGACATGTCGACATGCATTTCCTTGTCCTGCTCGATACGTGTGTTCTCGAAGTCCGGATAATTGGGATCGTGCAGCCAGTTCGCCTTGTTGACGAGATCGGTGTTGGTCTTGATCGAGGCATCGCCACGCTCGGCCAGATACCGATTCATGCCAAATTTCTTTTCGCCGTCGGCTGCACCGCGTGGCAGCGTCATGAACGAGAAATCGTCCGGCACCGTGGCGGGATCCATGCTCATCTCGACCAAGGTCTGCACATGATCGCCGACCGGCGCTCCGGTATCGTTCACCGGAAAATGTTCCGGGTACATGTCGGTGAACAGAATGTTGCCGAGCCGCGGCGCGTACGAGCGGACGCAGGACCGAAGCAGCGCACCACCGGGGCCGGGGTCGACGATGTCCGCTCCCAGCGATTTGAGATCTCCCACGGCCTTGCTGACGATATCGACGGTCTGGAAGGAAGCCGGCGTCAGTGTCCGCTTGTCGAACAGTTCGCGCACCACGCCGATACGAACGCCGTCCAACCGCCGGGTTTCCGCATAGCTTTCATAGGGTTTGGCCGGCATGCGGCCGACACTGTAGACCGTGAGTTCGTCCTTGGGGTCGTAGCCGGCATACGCGTCGAGAATCCGGGCAGCGTCCTTGACCGTGCGGCAGATCGGCCCGACCCGCGTATTGATTCCGGGCTGGATCATGCCGTCACGGCTGATCAATTCCTGGGTCGGGGCAATTCCGACCGCGTTATTCGCCCGTGCCGGCCCCCGAATCGAGGAGCCGGTCTCTTCGGCGATGGCACAGGTCACAAGATTGGCGGCAACAGACGAACCGGATCCGGAACTCGAATTGCTCGGTGAACGCTCGGTGTCATAGGGATTGCAGAACACCCCGCCGAACGAGCTGCGTGCGCCTCCATTGGCGTACTCGGCCAGATTGGCCTTGGCGAGGATGATCGCACCGGCCTCGCGCAGACGCCTGACGAACGTCGCATCGTCCGGCGGACGATCATCGGCATAAAACGCGTCGGCGCCGGAGGTCGACCGCATGTCATAGGTGTCGTACTGGTCTTTGAGGGCGAGTACCACACCGTGCAGTGGTCCTACCAGCTTGCCGCCCTTCTTGAACTGCGCGTCTTGTGCTGCAGCCACCTCGAGGGCGTCCGGCATTTCCCGGGCCGCGTCGACTTCGTCGGTCATGCTGCGTGCCTTGCGGGCGTCGAAACCCCACCGCTTCCGTGCTTTCGGGCGCAGGTTCAAGGTGGACAGCGCGTTGATCTGCCCGGCATGCGCGATGGTTTCGACACCGCCGCCGAGGATGCCGTTGGGCTGCTTGACGCAGATCCCGTTGTAGGCCTTGATCCGCTTCAGGTAAAGCTCGACGACACCCACGGTGCTGATCTGCCCGGAAGCGATCGCATACTGAATATCGGCGATCGTCGCTTCTTCAAGATGAAAGGGCGTGGACGCGGCCCCTTCAGCGGTGGCGGTCAACAGTCCCAGGATTACCCCTATGATCGATATCGACCGCAGTAAACGGGAGTAACGAGGCAGCTCGATCGACATCGTGTGGTCTCCGGTTTTCTTCGTGCTCGTACGCACGCGAACTGCGGCCTTCGCCGGGACTGTGGCAACGTCCCTGATCAGGCAGACGGACTGCTGCAAGTCACCCCTACGTCGGCCGCCGCTGCTCAAGGTTCGCCGGCGAGCGGTCCAAACTCCGACGGAGGCGTACGGTGATGGGTTGCGGCTTCATACGCGGCGGCGATCCGCAGCGAAACCGGCTCGCCGAAGGGGCGCGCGACAATGTCCACGCCGACTGGGAGTCTCGCCGTGGTCGGTCCGACCAACCGGGTTTCCTCTTCTTCGCCGTAGTCGGTTTGTCTGGGCGGGTTGACACGAACGCGGTCGTACATCTCCGTGGTAAAGCCGGCCGGTACGGTAATGACCGGAAAGCCGTTACGGCCAAGGAACCGCCACACGCCATCGCCGGCGCGGTTGTTGATGCGCGGACCACCCGGAGCGCCGAGCTTCTGCGGCGGAATGTTGCTCGTCGGATAGACCACCGCATCGAGCTTCATTTCGGCCATGCACTGCAGCACCATGGACTGAATCGCAAAACGATTCTGCATGCGCAAGGCCATATCGAGCGCTTGCGCTTCGGCTTCGCGAATATGGCGCCGCTGGTGATCGGGATACTTCGGGTCTTGATAATAGTTGGCCTTGTCGATGAAATCGCCCGCCGTCCTGATGTTGGCGTCGCCGCGCTCACGCAGGTAGCGGTCCAGCCAGTACGTGCCCTGACCCGGCGTCGGAGCACCGCCCAGGTTTCTGAAGTTGATCTCCTCCGGCACCTTGGTCGGGTTCTCGGCAAGATCGATCAGAATTTTGGTGTGATCGACCGAGGGCTTGCCATCCGCATCCACTGGGAACATCTCCGGATACTTGTCGGTAAACAGCGTGTCTTCGAGTTGCGGGTCGTAGCGGCGGACGCAGTCGTCGAACAGCGCGCCACCGGGACCCGGATCGACCATGGTCGCACCCAGGTCTCCCATCTTCGCAGCGGCGGCGCTGACGAGGTCGATGGATTGCTCGTCTTCCTTGGTGAACAACTGCTTGTCCATGTATTCGCGAACCACGCCGATACGCAGACCGTCGAGCGAACCCGGCTTGGCATAACTCGCATACGGCTTCGCCGGCATTCGGCCCACACTGAAGGCCGTTAGCTCGTCTCTGGGGTCGTAGCCGGCGATAACATCGAGCACCTTCGCGACATCGGCGACCGTACGGCAAATCGGCCCCACACGAGTATTGATACCCTGTTGAATCATGCCGTGCCGGCTTACGAGTTCCTGGGTCGGCGCGATCCCGACGCTGTTGGCCGAGTACGCCGGACCTCGGATGGACGAGCCGGTTTCCTCGGCGATGGCGCAAGTCACGAGGTTGGCGCCAACCGCCGAACCGGAACCGGAACTCGAACCACCCGGGCTGCGCTCGGTGTCGTAGGGATTGCAGAAAGTTCCGCCAAAAGCACTACGCGGGATGGCCGAGGCGAATTCGCCGAGATTGGACTTGGCGATGATGATCGCGCCCGCCTCGCGCAAACGCTGGACAAAGGTCGCGTCCGCGGGCGGCCTATCATTAGCGTAGAACGCATCCGCACCGGCCGTGGTACGCATGTCGAAGGTGTCGTACTGGTCCTTGATCGCCATCACCACACCGTGCAGCGGACCGACCAGTCTGCCGGTCTCGGCGAAGCGGCGATCCAGGGCGCGCGCTGTTTCCAGCGCATCGGGCATGTTGGAATCGTCATCCGCGGCATCGGTCATGCTGCGCGCCTTGCGCGCGTCGAATCCCCATTGCCTGCGGGCCGCAGGGCGCAGGTTCAGTGTCTGCAGCGCATTGATCTGCCCGGCGTGGGGAATTGGCGTCACCGGCCCGAGAAGGCCATCAGGCTGACTCACGCAGGTGCCGTTGTAAGCCTTGATGCGCTTGAGGTAGAGGGTGATCAACTGTTCTGTGGTCAAATCTTTGGCCAAAATCGCACCCTGAATTTCGGCGATCGTGGCCTCTTCGAGGTGGAAGCCGCCGGGTGCCGCAATAGCGGGCGTCGCGCCTCCTGCGACCAGCAGGATGAGGTATGCGCATACGCGCCGGAGGACAGGTAATTTCGGCATCAATACAGTTCCATGATTTCAGCGGGTCGTACGGAGATCTGGCAACGGAGCCTTGCACACCGCCGCCTCACGGCTCGTTCTCCACCGGCCCGAAATCGGGCGGCGGTGCACGGTGCCGGGTCGCCGCCTCGTAGGCCGACGCGATTCTGAACAGGGTCGGCTCGCTGAATGGTCTCCCCATGAAGTCGATACCGACTGGCAGGATCGCCGGTGTGGGGCCGGTCAGCCTAGTGCCAGCCTCGCCGTCCTCGTCCTTGGGCAAGGACGAATCCCGCACGAGGTCGTAAACCTCGCTGGTGAAACCGGCCGGCACCGTGATCGCAGGAAACCCCTGGGCGCCGATGAAGGTCCATACACCACCACCGCTGCGGCCATTGACGCGAGGCCCACGCGGGGCGCCGAGCTTGGCCGGCGGCAGATTGCTGGTCGGGTAGACCAGCGCATCGAGTCCTTGCTCGGCCATGCACTGCATCACAATTTGTTGCACCGTGAAACGCATCTGCAGACGCTGCGCCATCGCCAAACGCATCGCCTCGTCGGTGCGTTCCCGCGATTCACGCCGGTCGGGGAAGTTCGGGTCGTCGTGAAATTCCGCCTTGGTGATCAGGTCCGTATTCGTCCTGATCGCGGTGTCGCCCCGTTCGCGCAGATAGCGGTTGAGCCAGTACTTGGCCTGGCCCTCGGCCTGCACCCTCGGGAACTCGCGCAGGTTGAGCCCATCAGGCACTAGCGCGGTGTCCTCGGCCATATCGATCAGCGTGGCAATGTGGTCTGCGGCCGGCTTGCCGTCGTCGACCGGAAACAGGTCCGGATACTGGGAGGTGAACTGCTTGTCCTGCAGTTGCGGGTAGTAGCGGTCCACACAGCTCTGGAACAGCGCGCCTTCGGGCCCGGGATCGATGATGGTTGCACCGAGTTCGGCAAGTTCGTGGATGCCGCGGTCGACGATATCGATGCTCTCGGCGTCGGCTTCGGTGAACAGAGACTTGTTCATGTACTCCCGCAGCACGCCGATGCGAAGACCGTCCAGCCGCCCGGGCTTTGCATACCGCGGATATGGCGCCTCGGGCATACGCCCGATCGTGAAAGCGGTGAGTTCATCGGCCGGGTCGTAACCGGCGATGACATCAAGCACCTTTGCCGTATCTTCCACATTGCGACAAATCGGACCGACCCGGGTATTGATGCCTTGCTGGATCATGCCGTCGCGGCTTACCAATTCTTCGGTTGCGGCGATACCCACCACATTGTTGGCACTGGCCGGACCACGGATCGACGAGCCGCTCTCTTCGGCAATCGCGCAGGTGACGAGGTTCGCGGCGACCGAGGAGCCCGAACCCGAGCTGGAACCGCGCGGACCGCGCTCGGTGTCATAGGGATTGCAAAAAGTACCGCCGAAGGAGCTGCGCGGTATCGCGGAAGCGTATTCGCCAAGATTGGCCTTGGCGATAATGATCGCACCAGCCTCGCGCAGCCGCTTGACGAAAGTGGCGTCGTCCGGCGGACGGTCGTTGGCGTAGAACGCCGCAGCGCCCGAGGTCGTGCGCATATCGTAGGTATCGTATTGGTCCTTGATCGCCATGACGACTCCATGCAGCGGGCCGACCAGCTTCCCGGTCTTCGCAAAATATGCGTCCTGCGCCGCCGCAACCTCCAGCGCGTCAGGCATGTCCGGATCATCGTCGGCGACCGCGGTCATGCTGCGCGCCTTGCGTGCATCAAATCCCCATGCCTTTCGCGTGGCGGGTCGTAGATTCAGCGTCGACAGCGCATTGATCTGGCCAGCATGGGGTATCGTCGTGATCGGTCCCAGGATGCCCTCGGGCTGACTGACGCAGGTGCCGTTGTAAGCTTTGATCCGCTGTAGATACAGCTCGACCAGCGACTCGGAGCTTAGATTTCCGGAGACGATGGCGTTCTGAATATCGCCGATGCTCGCCTCCTGAAGGTGGAACGGTGCGGCTATCGCGGCCCGCGGCATGTCGGCGGAGCAGGCGCCTATCAGTGCCAGGAGAAGCGTAACGATGCCCACCCGGCAATGGCGCGAAAATGATGCGTTCAACATGTCAGCTCCCGACTGCATTCTTGTGGTCTGTTGGACCGGCACAATCCCGGTCCCCGATCGATCGCGCGGGGACGCCGCATCAGCACCGCGGAAATGCAGCGCCTCCGATTGCAGATCGATGTACGCACCCGTCTCTTTTTCGACTATTGCCCGATGAGACGGTCACATTCGCCTAGCCCCCACCCGACCCGACCATCTATTGCCAGCTCACCCGGCACGCCCGGGTGTGCGCGTGTCGTCTCAGCAGCAGACATCTCGCCCGCATGCGGCGGCGCGATCTTCGGCAGACGGCACACGATGACGGCCTCGTCGCCGCTGGCGATACAGAGGCCCGAGGGCGACGATCGGGCATGGCGCGGGCGGCCTACCAGCGGTCACTGGCGAGTGGCGGGGTGAACTTCGGCAGCACGCGCGCGTGCGTCGCCTGTTCGAAGTCGTAGGCATAGCTCAGCAGCTTTGGTTCGCTCCAGGCCTTGCCGAAGAACGAAATCGTCACCGGCAGGCCCTGGGGTGTCATGCCGGCCGGCACGATCACGTCCGGAAACCCCGTCTCGTTGGCGATGTTTGTCGCGGACGGCCCGCCGGCGCTACCCGGCGCCGGGGGAGCGATCGGACGCGCGGGGCGCGACGAAGTCGGGTAGACGATCGCGTCGAGTTCGTATTTTTCGAAGGTCGCCAATACTGCAGCCGTGACCATCGCGAGCCCTTCATGCTTCGCCGCCAGGTAAAGCGGATCATCCAGACCAACGGCCGCCTGCGATTGCTTCATCGACTCGAGCCGCCACGGATTGTTGTATCGGCTGCCCGCTGCCTCGGCTTTTTCGATCAGCGCCGCCAGGGTCTTTGGTTGGGCCGGCCCCAGGGTCGCCAGGTAATCATTGAGCTGCCATTTGAATTCCGGCACACGCAGGGCCATGTAGATCGATTGCTTGGCATCGAGCAGATAAGCCGGAAAGTTCACCGGGTCGACGACTTCGGCACCGAGTACCCGGAGCTTTTTGATCGCCGTCTCCATGACTGCGTCGGTTCCGGCGTCGCGGCCGAAGAAATCGCGCGCGACACCGATGCGGGCACCCTTGAGCGCACCGCGCTTGAGGAACTCGGTATAGTTTGGCTGCACATGATCTGCGCTTGCGGCTGTCGCCGGATCGTCCGGATCGACGCCGGCCATCACACTGAGGGCCGCAGCAAGGTCGTATACCGAACGCGCCATCGGCCCGCCTGTATCGAACGACAGCGCCAATGGAACGATGCCGCTGCGGCTCATGAGCCCCCGTGTCGGCTTGAGCCCTGCGATTCCGTTGGCCGAGGACGGCCCGCGGATGGACCCGCCCGTGTCCGAACCGAGTCCGAACTGCGCAAAGGCGGCAGCGATCGATGCGCCGGTACCGCCGCTGGAGCCCGATGGGCCCTTTGTCAGATCGTGTGGATTGCGCGTCTGCCCGCCCATGGAGCTGAAGCCGTTGGGACCTCCGGCGCCCGAGGCAAACTCACTGAGGTTGACCTTCGCCAAGATGATGGCGCCCGCGTCGCGCAGTTTTTTGACGACGTAGGCGTCATCGGGCGGGATCGAATCCTTGAGCAGGCTCGACCCAGCGGTCGTGGGCATGTTCGCTGTGTCGTAGTTGTCCTTGAGAACCAGTGGAATACCGTGCAGCAGCGAGCGAGGTCCGTTGGCCTTACGCTCGACGTCGAGTGCGCGTGCCTCGGCCAACGCATCGGGATTCAGGGTAATGACGGTATGAACTTTTGGACCCCGGTCGTCATAGGCTTCGACGCGTTCAAGATAAGCAGCGACCAGTTGCTCGGAACTCAGGCGGCCGGCTTCCATCTGTGTCTGGATATCTGCGATGGTCGCGGTCGTTAGATCAAAAGCGCGCACCACAGCGGGTAGCGCCAGAGTCAGTATCATGACGACCGTCATCAGGCTTTTACGCTTCGGATACACGCCGGCTCTCCCTCGGGGACTTGCGTAGAAGACGTAGCGGGGCATCGCTCCCCTATGCCACGCCCGCAATCGGCTGTGCCTTCTCGGCACGGCTGCGCGCATACCCGGGCGAGGCGGCCCGCAAGGTAGGGGGAAATGGCTGACTTTGTGTCCGTTCCAGTAACGGGGCCGTCGGCCAAGCTTGCCTTACGGAGCAATGAGATGAGGCCGTACTATGTGAAAGCGGTCGGCGACGTCTGATGTGGAAGGTGTCCTCGGCCGATTCGGGTAAACATCGCAGCAGACCCGACGCCCGACGTCAACGCTACGTCTTGATCGAGGATCCGTCCCGAGCCATGAAGACACTTATGAAGCATTCGCCCTGGCTGCTGCTTGCCTTGGCAACGACCGGACTCGCCGAACCAGCGACCGTCCCAACCGGTCTTGAATTCGACCGCTACGTGGCGCCGTCGGTGCCGCCAGCGGTCAGTCAAGCGATCGACGACGGTTACGCGGTCATCGCGTTTACGGCCGACTCCTCAGGGGAAGTCCTTGATGCGGTGGCCCTGATGGCCAGCGACCGTCGATTCGCCGAGGCCCTGGTCCACACCGTTCAGAAATGGCGGCTCAAGCCGACGACAGTCGACCACTCGCCACGACGAGAACTTGTCGAGTTCACCTTTAAGCGCGATGGCACGGTGCGTACGTTGACACATGCCGACGGCGCGCGGGCGGCCTTCCCCTCGCCGACGGCGAGCCGCATCCTTACCGTGCGTCGTGACCAGCTAGCGCACTCGCCGCAACGCGTACAGACGTCACAGGATACCGAACACGATATTCTGCGGGGAGTGTCAGGTCATGGCAGCGTGACGATCAGCTACGTGATTGATGAGCAGGGGCGCGTCCGCATTCCGGTCGTGGTGGCAGCGGACGCACCGGCGCTGGCCGACCCTGCGATCACTGTCGCCAGAAGCTGGCGATATGTTCCCGTCACATACCATGGGCGCCCAGTACTGGTGGAAGACCGGCGCACGCTGAGGTTTCGATCCAGGAGCCAATAAGGGAGCAGCTCTCGCTGCGCGCGAGGTCTTTGGGGAAGCCGAGGATCCAACGTCTACCCCGGTGCTTCCCAGTTCGCGGGACTGCGGTAAGCCCTCAGGCAATGCTCAAGTCGAGGTATTCTGGTCTGCAACGCCCTGTGCCGTACGAAGGTGTTGCAACCACTGCTCGGCCTGCTTTCGGGTGCGCTCATAACCGGCCGCCTTCTGTAGGGCCGCACGTGCGCCGTCGGTATCTTTGAGACTATAACGCGCAACAGCTAAGCGCATCCAAGCTTCGCCCGCCTGCTTGAGTCCCCCTTTGTTGAGGGCCTTGTCGAGCATATCGACCGACTCTTTCCAGCGCTGTTGCTCACCGTACATGGCACCGAGCCGGAAATAATATTCGCCGCGATCCGACATTGCTGCAAGCCGTTGCAGCGTGGCTTCGGCCTGCTGCGTCTCGCTGGCATTGATCCAGGCATTGGCCGCCATCTCGATATGCTTTTCGTCTTCTGGAACGCGGCCGGACTTCATCGCTTCAGCGACGAGCCTGCCTGCCTTATATGGAAGGTTCAGGCCCATGTAGACATTGTAGAGATTGTCGATTTCGGAAGGCTTTTGCAGCAGCTCCCCACGCTCGGCAAGCGCCAGTACGGCGACCGAGTCCAGGTTGCGCTCCATCTCATAGTAGAGACTCGACAATTGTTTCCAGTATTCAGTCTTTTCCGGCGACATGCCGATCAGCATGACGAGGGTACGAGCGCAGGCAGGATAGTCTTTGAGCTCGTACTGAATCGCCAGCTTGAGCTGCACCCAGGGCTCCTTGGGCTGCTTGGACTTCGAAATCGCCAGATCGATCTGCGGCAGGGCTTGCCGCGGATGTCCGGCCTCACTCAGCGCATTGGCGAGGAACAGATGCGCCTCCGGCGGCACCGGTTCGCAGGCTTCGGCGATATAGGCCTGCAGAGCTGTGATACCGGGTTCCAGCTTGCCGGCTGCGACGTAAATCTGCCCGAGGTTGTACTGCAATTGCTCGTGCTGCTTTTGCGGCAGGGCTTTCAGTGTTACCGCCTTACCGAAGGCGTCCGCCGCCCCGGCATAGTCGTTTTTGGAGGAATAGGCGAAGCCGAGATTCAGGTTGACCAGCGCCTTTTCGTAGTCACTGCCTTCGCCACTGTCCACGATGTCCTTGAGGCGACCGATGGCTTCATCGAATTTCTTATCGGACATCAGTTTCGCCGATTCTTCCACGCCATGATAAATCGCTTCAGTCAGCGTTCCGGCCTTGCGCGGATGCTCGCAATCAGCCGCCAGGGCGGGCGTGCCCAGAACGCAGGCACCAACGGCAATCAGACCCGTAAGCCACTCGATAGCACTGTGTTTCATCGCTTAGCCCGTCTTATTCAACTTGAATTCAATGCGCTGCTGTCCGCGCTGCTCGACCGGAATGCCGTTGACCGTTTTGGGTTTGAACCGCCAGCGCAAGGCTGCGGAAATCGCTGCAGCGTCGAACAGGCCTCGCGGCTTTGCTTCGACCGCCTTGGCGCTGCGCACCGACCCATCGGGATTCACCACGAATTCGACCACGACCCAGCCGGTGATGCCGGCGCGGCGCGCATCACTAGGATAGGTTGGCGGGATGCGCTGCAAGGGTATGATGTCGCCGTCAAACACACCCCCGCCACCCGGCATGCCGCCGCCACCGAGCTTGCCGACCACCGGGCCGCCGCCGACATCGACACCCAAGGCTAGGTCTGGTGCCTTGAACGGGGTCGGCGGTGCCTGATCGACCGCCTCGGTCGCGATCTTCAATTGCTGCGGTGGCGGTGGCGGTTCCGGCGGGGGCGGCGGCGGCGGCTTGCGTCGCTGCAACTGCTCAACCTGGCTGTCGCGCTTGAGCCGGACAAAGTCGATCGTCGGCAATGGTTCGACCTTGTCGGGACCATGACCGGGCGTACGGATCACGGCGGAAAGAAACGTGAAGAACGTTCCGGCGAACACGAGCGCCAATATCAGCGAAGTAAGCAGGCGGTAGGGCGATGATTGCTGTTGTTGCATCGTCGACTACCCTGCCGGCGGCGCAGCAGCGATCGAAACTTCGGCGATGCCACCCTGCCTCACTTGGTCCATCACCTTGGTCAGCATGCCGGTTTCCGAATCCTTGTCCGCGATGATGACGACGGTGTCGTCGGGCCGTTCCACATGCAGACGTTCGATCATTGTGCGGACATCGCGTAGATCGACTTGCCGTTTGTCCATCCACAGCTCGCCGTTCGGACGAATCGCGATGAGAATGTTGCCGTTATCCATATGTTCAGCCGTGAATGCCTGCTCGCGCGTGACGGTGACGCCAGCCTCCTTCACAAAGGAAGTCGTGATGATGAAGAAGATCAGCAGATTGAGGACGAAGTCGAGCATCGGCGCGAGGTCGATGCCGGTTTCCTCGCTTTCTGCCTCACCCGAGTGCCTGGAGAACATCATTGTTCGCGACTCCAGGATCCGGCGGCGCCGTGCTGGACATGCCGCATTACGCGACCTGCCGGCCCAATAGTCATTTGCATTTGAATCCTCATCGAGCGTCTCTGGCGTAGGGACAGGCGAATAGTGGACCGTCCGATCGTCCGTTAACCGGATTCGGCGGCAGCGATCGACACGTTGTCGACTCCGCCCTGCCGGACTTGATCCAGCACCTGAACGAGCAGACCGGTGTGTGCGGTCTGATCGGCGATCACGACCACCGGATCTTCCGGCTTTTCCGCGTGAAGGCGCTCGATGTTGGCGCGCACCGAGCGAATGTCGACAACACGCTTATCGACCCAGATTTCGCCGTCCGGACGGATCGCAATGATGATGCTGCTGGATTCCTTCTTTTCGGCGGCGGCGGCCGAGCCCGGACGGCTCACCGTGATTCCAACCTCCTTAACGAAGACGGCCGTGATGATGAAGAAAATTAGAAGATTAAGGACAAAATCAAGCATCGGCGCGAGGTCGATCCCGGTTTCGTCGGATGCGGAATGCTGTTGCGAAGATCGAGTGGTCCGGAAGCGCATGTCAGTATTTGAACCGGTCGGCTAACAGTTCGGTTTCGCGGAGTGCGCGGCGGCGGAAGTAGTAGACCGGGTAGAGCCCGCTGATACTGACGGCCAGCCCACTGAGTGTGCAGATCATGGCTTCGGACACCCCCGTCGCCATGGACCGTGCATCGGCCGAACCGCTGGCGGCCATCGAGTCGAAGACGTTGAGCATGCCGGAAACCGTGCCAACCAACCCCAGCAGCGGTGACATCGGTACCAACACCCGCAATAACTGTTGGTTGGCATTCATGCCCGCGTTGAGTCGCGAAATCATCGCGCGCCGGATTTGATGCGCCGACCAGCTTTGCCGCTCCGCTCGCCGGTTCCAGTCATCCAGCAGCCGACGCGCCAGTTTCGGCAACACCCAGTTGAAATACATGAAGCGCTCCATCGTCAGCATCCACATCACGATGCAGCAGACAAAGATCCAGATGACGATCGGTCCGCCCAGTTCGCGCATGCGCAGAATCGCATCCAGTGGCGAAATGGACTCAGGCATGATGCTGTCCTTCCAGCCGCTCGGCGAGCAGGCCGGTGCACTGCTCATCCAGAATCTGGGTCACAGCCCTAGACAGCGAGGCAAGCCAAGCATTGGCGAACAGCAATGGCACGGCGATACCGAGGCCGAGCAGCGTCGCGATCATGGCCGCTGAAATGCCATTGGCCATCAGTTTGGGATCGCTGGAACCCGACTCGGTGATGCTCTGGAAGGTGATGATCATGCCCATGACGGTACCGATCAGGCCCAGCAATGGCCCGGCCGCCACCGCCAATCGTAGGAACGGCTGAAAGCGTTCAAGCTTTGGCGTCTCCTTGAGTACGGCTTCGGAGAGCCTCAATTCCGCTACTTCCGCATCTTCTTCCAACTGCCTCGCATCACCCTTGAAGCTGGCGAGAACGCGGCCGAGCGGGTTGTCCTGCATTGGCGTATCGATGGTCTTGAGTTGCCTCTTGACCTTGGCGCGCACCATCGTCAGATAGCCGAACTGGTAGAGCGCCAGTACGGCACCGATCAGGCCGACCGCGATAATGACGTAGCCGACCGCCTCGCCGCGGTGGATACGTTCGAGGAAGGTCGGGCGCTGTGCGTAGATCGACAACAGCACACCGCGAGTGGGATCGGCCACGGTCTTGACGTAGCCCTCACGCGCTTCTTCGAGTGCCTTGGCGGCGTCCTGGAAATGCCCACCCGGTTGCCGCGCCATGATCGCCAGCTGCTTCTGGCTCGGAAGGTATTGCAGATACTGGCCATCGGTCACTGCACTGAATGGCCCGACGCGTATGACCTCGGCCGCAGTCGGTGTGCCGGCCGGCGTCAGCACCTGGGTGTCATAGCGGACCACATTGCCGGTTTCGGTCATTTCGCGCTGTAGCTCGAACCAGAACCGCTCCAGGTCGCCGATCGATGGCAACAGCCGCGTTTCGGACAACCCGACGATGAACGCCTCACGATCGGGGTATTGCGCTGTGATGATCGAACCGCGAATCACCGAAGAGAAGTCGTTGGCGACCTGGCGCACTACGCCAAACATTTCTCCGAGGTTGCCGGATCTGCCGTCAAGCTCAACCTGCAGCTCAGTCAAGGCTTCCTCGTTGCCGTCGAATTCCGTCGACAGCTCGACGCCGCGGTTGCGCTCGGCGCCAAGTTGCTTGCGGATATCGGCCAGCAGCGAGGCCTGCTTGTCACGCTCGGACATAAACCGCTTTTCACGCGCCAAGTTTGCCTTGGCTTCCGTCTGACGCGTATCCCGAGTCTGTTCGAGCAGCTTGTTGAGATCGACCGGCGCAGCCCAGCCCGATAGCGGAATAAACGTCACCATGATCGCGGCGGCAAGGGCTGCGCACACGGGACCTAGACTTCTGATCGAAAGCGTCATCACTGAACCTCCTGCGCGGCTGGGACGGCAATCTCTACGAAATCGGGCGCCGACTGCTTCTTCGCGACCTTCAGACCTTCCTCCATCGCACCGCGGTAACTGTTGTCGACCACCCAGTCGTCGGCCGTGGCGTCCCAATACCCTGACTCGCGGCCGTCAAGGGTCTGGTAGAGGACCGCGACACGTCCGGCCCGCAAAAATTCGACGGTCTTTTTACCAATCTGACCTTCGTAGGCCTCCAGCGTACGTCCGTATTCCGCCTCGATCTGGTAGGCCTCGAGGATGCGTCGGTACTTTTCTGAAATCGATACATCGGCCCGCGCCATCAATGCCTTGAGATCGGTGATGCGCTTGGTGCGCTCTTCAGGCAGAAACGGAACGTCGAACTTCACGAACTGTTCGAGGGTGCTCACCATCTTCTGCATTAAAGGCAGCACTTCGCGCGAGGTTGTCTCGATTTCGTCAAGCTGCTTATTAATGTCACCGATTTCGTGGCGCTGCGATTCAACCTGCAATTCCAGCTGGTCGTGATAGACCTTGAGGCTTTGCAACTCCGCCACCGCTTGCCGATATTCGGCCAGCATCGCATTGGTCTCGTCTCCAAGCTTGGCCACGCGGCTTTCAGAGCCCTGCGCGTCCTTTTCAACTGTGACCTGCTCTGCAAGCGCAGCATCCACTGCTTGCTGCGCAGAAGCGGATTGCACACCGGCGTTCAAGACGACGACGCCAACTGCTGCAAGCGCCGCTCTTCGGAAATGTCTGATCTTCACTCTCATCATGCTTGCCTGTCAGGCCTCTGTTCGATCTGAACGACTATGGCGATATCCCCGCCGCCCCGCCTTCGACGACGATCGGTGACAGGAATATCCACCGCTCGTTGATATAGACGGCCGCTCCACGAAGTCACCCGACCCGAGGACTCGAAGATTTCCCGCTTTTCCGCAGGGCGGTGAAAACAACGGCGCATGCGACGCAGATGGTGCGCTGAGCAAATGCCAGCCCTTTTCCGGTGCACAGCAAAAGCGGAACGTGTCAACCTGTTTTGGACACTCACTGAGGAATTAACTCACTTTTGAGCTTGACGGCGGTGAGGGTCGGGAAATTGACCTGCGAGCAGACGCCGGCATCGAGTTGTTCCGGGGTAACCGGATTGATGGTG